>JAITBS010000435.1 GCA_031283515.1 Planctomycetaceae bacterium | reverse complement strand
AAGCGTTTTAATATTTTCAAAACGTTTATTGTAAAGTGTTTCGTCGAGTGATTGTTGGTTATTGGCAATATCGGTTAATATCTTGTCGAACTCATTGAGAACCGCATCTCTATCAGAACAATCAACTTCAATATAAGACTGCATTCCTTTGAGTGAACTATCCCGAAAATCTTTCGGTAAAAATTCCAATGCCTCTTTTGTTACGTTATTTGTCTTGTCGCTGGAGAAAACATTGACCATAAAGTATGACCATTTGCCGGGTTCCAACTCTGGAATTGCCGCTCCAATAAGATTAAAAAGCCGGACATCTTCGGTACGAATACCGCGCTCTTTGATTTTACGTAACATAATGACAGCATCAATATTTTTACCAAAATCCTCCATCAATTTTTCTTCCGATTCAGGAACATGTCGATCACCCAAACCGGGCGTATCTCCAACTGAAATTTTTTCATTCTCTAAACTTGGGAAACGGCAATGAACCTCTGCCGATTTTACTGATGCCCACGTAACTAATGGTTTACCATTGGGATCATTTTTTGCTGTGTAATTTCGAATTTCATCTTTTCCAATCCGTTTACTATTTTCACCCAGATAGCAACGATAATTCGGAAGTCCTTGTTGCAAACGTTCAATAAATTTTATTTCATCGAAAAATTTTTGCGGAATTGTACTAAGAAGAGGTTTCGCAAATTCTTCAAGCGACTGTGGTATCGGCAACTCCATTTTCTTGTAATAGGGAGCAATCACCTGATCCAAAAATTCTTTTTGCGAATAAAACTCAATATCCGCATACGTATTTGAAACGGATTCATTTTTAATAATTGCAGCAGCACCGGTACAATCACCTTTGCCGCTGGTAGGAATTTCCGCTTCAGCAAGTCCGGTTAAACGTTGCAGAAAAGTGCTTTTTCCTTGACCGGCATTACCAACAATACCAATATTCAATGTCGAACGTTCAAAACGGGTTTTGATTTGATCAAGTTCAGTAAGCCTAACTAAAATTTGTCCGTCGAATTTTTTCAGATCACTTTGTAACTCATTGATTTTTACCTTGTTTTCGGCGGGAATTTCCTTTTCCAGAATGGTCGGTAAAAATCGTGCAAAATCTTCTAACAAAGATTTCACAACGTTAAGTTGTTTTATTGTTTCTGCTGTTTTTTGAGCAATCGGTTTACGGTTTTCAATAATGTTCTGAATTTTTGTAGTTCGTGATTCGGTCGAAATTGACATAAATAATTCCTTGATTTGTATAATAATTAAAAAGATTATTGGAACAACACTAATATATTAACGTAAAGTATTGTATTGCTGAAAGAATTGTCGGCGCATAGAAAAAGGGCGTGATTCCATTTGCCGTCAATCCAACCTCGCCAAAGGTACCTACGACGACATCAACCACGCCCTCCTTTGAAAAGGAGGGGTAGCATTCGTCGCTCGTAGGTTCAAATTTTGGCGATTTGGATTGAGCGATTCTACCTAACTAATTTATTATTTACGTTTTTTTATATTTATATCATAATAGTTTTCTTTTTTTGAGACAAAAAATAGTCTTTTTCAAAACGACAACACCACAAAATCAATGTTTACAAAAACAGTATTAGACTAAATTCTAAGTTTATAGAAGTGTCCTTTTGCTTTCAAACCATCAATCGACAGGTCTCGTTTCTCGTAACTCACATATTTTGCACTTCTTCACAAAAAAAACAAGTCCCCCAAAAAAATTTTATATTATTTCTGTAAATTAGTGTTTTTCTATTTGTAATATTTCAGTGGAATTATTATTTTTTTCTTTTCCTCTTCGTCCTGAAAGGACAGTGGTGAGTTGATAGTTGAAAGTTGAGAGTTGATAGTGTCGCAAGCGGAAGTATTACCGTTTTGGTATTACTCCGCGTGCGAACTCTCAACTCTCAACTAATACATTGCCCTTTCAGGGCGAATACCGTTTTAACCTCAAATAATAATGCCACTGATATATTACAAAAGTAAATTATCTTCCTGTTAAAAATTCCTGAAGCGAAAGAGCAGTAATATTCAGTTCAGCGGCTTTTTTCCGTAACTCAAAATCATCGGAAAGTAATTGAGCCGGTTTCTTTTCCAAAAGGAGCCGCTTGGTAACTGCAAGAATCTGATGATCACATTCATCATTACTCGTCGCCGTATGGAATTGAAATTGCGGCAAAAAACGATGAACCTCCCAACGATCAATACGAGTTTGTAACAACCGCTCCGCCGGAAATTGATGAATATAAGTTAAAATTCGTTGCGATTTTTTTCCCTTGAAATCTTTATTTTTAGCCCGATGACTCAATTCGTCCAAAACAATTCGCGGCAGAACAAAAATGTCATGATCATTCAACCGACTCAAAATTTTTTCATCGTGAAAGAATATATTCGTATCAATTACAAGATAATACCGTATTTTCGGTTGTTCGCTTAATACCGGAACCAGTCCTTGAGATGCCGCTTCGTGGAGTAACAGAAAATCACGAACCGTTCGTATTTCGTTGCGGTATTGCGGATCGTCGGAACTTCCGTATTGCTCCAGCCAGTTTTTGATCTGAACGGCAAGCTGTTTATTTTCTTCTTTCGGAAAATTTTTCGGGAATGACGGTTTTTTCAGACATTGCCGTGCCAGTTTTTTTAAAAGATCATACTGATTCATCCGTAATTGTTTGTGCTTGTCTCTTTAGTACTATTTCATCGGCACTTTTATTGAAACCGTATTGATAACATGAAAAAATAGGTAAACAAAGATAAACAATCCTTTCAGAGAAGGGATTGCTTACCTTTATCTCTTTGCGAAAATCTGCGCCATCTGCGGACAAATTACCCAAAAAATTCCGAAACAATTATGGAATTTGCGGGAACAATTACGCCGGAAGTATATTAATATTAAGTATATTACTGTTGCGTTTTGACACGTTTCTGAACATCAATTTCCAGAACACCGAATGTTTGTTCGTGCCGCTGAATTGTTGTCTGAAGAGCGTACAACATCCGTTTGGCAGTGTAGAAATTTGTTACGATACGGTCTGTAACAACAATTGGTGTCGTCGGAAAACCAATTGGTTGCGGATTAAGACCGAAGTCAATAATAAGTTCTTCGGGAGTTCCGGTAACACGGCAGAAATTAGCGTAGGTTGCCGTAACTTTAGAATCGTCGAACCGAACTTGAGGAACTTGTTGCTGGGATTGCGAATGGTCGGAAACTTCCGACGCCGTATTTTCCGGTGATTGAGCCTGTGACATAAAAATTATTGAAATTAAATTAAAGGGTGAAAAGTGAATACAACAAAATAATTGGAAATCTCACGGTGAAATTCCAATTATCAGAAACTTTGATTGAATCACAATATTTTATCAAAATAAAGTAATCGGAGCAAGGGGGAATGGAAAAATGGAAAACAACACACAAAACATAAATTGTTTTTTTTGTAAATTGGCATAAACAGTTATTCAAAATCCCAACGTTTCACCAATAAGAACAACATGGATTCGTCCTTGCGGCCGGCTGATTCTTGTTGTTACAATATAAGTGCAGATACAATCGGCAGATTTACAATCTTCACAGACTCCGGTTAATGTACAAGGTGTTTTGATATTGGAAACTCGTTGAGCATTGATAGGTGAGGCGTAAGTTCTGGCTCTGGTTATTGCATCGTTCAATGTTTTGACAACTTTGTTGATTCCGGCAACAACAATGACCCGTTTAGGTCCAAACGCCATCGCAGCAACTCGATTACCATTGCCGTCAACATTCACCAGTTGTCCGTCTTCACTAATAGCATTGACACTTGTCAGATAATTGTCGCAAAAAAACGCTTTTTGCATTGCTTCGTAACGATCTGCAATTGTTGTTACTTTGTCGCGATCAAGCACCATCTCATATTCCGTATGGACTCGTTTGATCAAACCGATTTCTTCAAGCGTTGTAGAACCTCCCCAAGAAACACTTTCCTTTTTCGGAAGAATTGTGAGAATTTTTTCAACAGCTTCTTCGCTTGTTTTGTAATAATAGGCTTCAAAATGCCGGTTTTTCAGGCTTTTGACAACATGTGTCCCTAATAAATCGTTTCGTTTTTCAAGAGAAATATTTAACATTTGTTATTATTGTTCGGTTGAAGGTGTTGAAAGTGAAAATGCGGAATTGTTTTTTTTAATTCGTTCCCGATCACTTTGAACAAGCGGATTCGCCTCCGCTTCACGAATCGCTGTAATCGCTTGTTCTAATGTCAAGGTTTCGTCAATATTGTACGGAGAGAACCGGCGAACACAGGAAATAAACCAAATTAAAAGCGGTACAATAAGTCCAAGTCCCCAAAATGAAGCGGAAATAACCTGAAACCAAGAATCTAAAATGGATTCTTTCAACAAAAACGGATTCAACGCCGAAAAAATACTTTCCGAATACACATCGAAAAAATCAAATGATGTTGAATTTTGAAACAAAAAGGTAGCAAGCATTCCGCCCGGAACAAAAAGGAAAAACAAAATCAATACAATTGTTAATACTTTACTGGGTGTGGTTTGTTTGGGAAAAACATAGGAACGAACAAGTAATGCTGTTACACAATAATCGAAAGAAAACAAAAGCCAACAGAATGAGCGTAAGTCAAAAGTTTCGCCTGTTTGATTGACAACAACAACCAGAAAAATTCCCAGTCCCAATAAAGCAAGCCAAATCAAACCATTGGCAGCACCTGTGTAAAATGGAAACAAAAAAATACGGAAAATATAATGTTTCGGCAATGTCCGTTTAATTCGGACACTCCATGTTTCTTGTTCACAGATGACCATGAGGAGAAGTATCGCTAAGGCGACAGTCCATGAATAAACCCAAGAAACTAAGGGATTTGCTGCTAAAGGAATTGGTGAGAAGAAAAGAGTAATCAGAAGTGAACAGAAATAGATTACTGTTACGGTTAAACGGACGGGAAGTAAACGGTTTGATGTGGGCGGAGCAATAGAAGTAATGGCTCCGGCAAGGAAAATAGCAAAAATCATTCCGGCAAATAAAAAGGATACGATTAATCCTATCCAATTGAAATAGCTGTGACCAAACCAAAGATAGGAAAAGATAAAAGAAAGAAGAATTTCAAGTCCCAAGATCACAACAAAAAAACTGCCCCCTAAAACAACAACCATTTGAACTCTCGTCCGAATATTGGAACAAATACAAATTGCCATGCTATTGAAAACCTGAATTGTTGTAAAAACACCAATAAATGTAATAATAACAGATTCGATATCAAGACCGCGTAACAAATAAGCAACCATAACAAACGGAGCCGTTATACTCATCAAAAGAACCGTTAAAATGGCACCGGCAAGAGTTTTACCGAAAATGATTGTGGAAGGTTTTAATGCCGACGTGAACATTAAATCGCCGTTAATTCGTTCGGAAGCGGTTGTCAAGGCGGTGTGGAGGACAACAGTAAAGAAACAGGCAATACCCATTGTTGCCGCCAAACCGCTGAAAAGAGTTCCGCCTGAGCCGTGAAGTTGCGAGGAATTGGGTTGAAACAACACATTCATTAAACACACCAACACCAAAACCGCAACATATAAGTTGATCAACACAATAATAAACCGGTCACGAACCTGTTGACGAAGTTCCCGTAATAAAAGCGGATTGATGTTTACCGAAAACTGTTGCAATTTCATGTTTACAATACAATTGTTTAATCTAACGTAAATAATCTGGCGTAAATAGTTTAATCTTCTGTAATTCCCCGTTGAGACGAAAAATGGGAAGAACAATAAATTAAAGTAATTATGAATGGAAAGAAATAAAATGTCAACCGTGTCAAATGTAATTGTTTATTTTTAGTCCGCAGATTTACGCAGATTTACGCGGATATTCACGGATTTTGGGAGATTATTTTTTTGAGAATTACGAAACAAAACAACGACAAAACATAACGAAAAGAAAATTATACCTCTTGTCGTAATATTTATGATGTTTTCTATTTTACAACACGAAACACACAAAATAGCACGAAAAATACGGAATTTTTATTTTTTGATTTTCACCCTGCAAGGGCTGTGATTTTCATAACCGCAGGTCAAGCGAGTAGTGGAGAGTTGATAGTGGAGAGTGAGTAATACCGTTTCGGCAATAATTCCGCCGGCGAACTCTCCACGACAAAACACATCGCCTAAAAAACGAAACAAAATACTCTGAATTGTAAAACCGGCAATGATTAAACTTCTGTCTGAAAGACAGAAGTTTGTTACCGGCGCGAGTCCGCAAGTCGATGACCTGCGGTTAGGACAATGTTACCCGCTTGGGGGTGAAAAAGAAAAATACGGCGGAATAGTTACAAACTCCCAACAGAAAACACAATGTCCATAAGAAAAAATATGATCTGTTTTTTATTTTAGAAAAGGGTCTTCTGTTTGTGTGGGCGATGCCGGAGTTGGTGTTGAAACGGTCGAATCACTCGAAACAATCGTTGTACTTTTACCTTTTTGTTTTTGATAAAAATAAGTTGTATTTTCATTGACCAGATGAATATTGGCAACAGCACAGATTGCTTCCGTACGAATCCGATGATTTCCCGGTTTCTCTGCTTTTGCCTTAACTTTTAACACAATATTTTGTCCCGATGTAATCGTTGGAATTTTATCGAAAAAGACCTGACCATCACTCATATTAGCGTTTCCGCCTTCGACTTCGTAAGGTTCCAAACCATCACCGAAAGCCGCTTTAATTTCAACATTTTCCGCCGCTTTTGTTCCGCGATTGACCACGTTAAAGGTGTACACGGCTTCTTGCCCAATTTCAACAGGACCTTGCGGATTTTCAACTTCCAGTTTCAACTCAACAATAGCTTCCGCTTCAAATGAACCGGTACAACTCGCCAATTCACCGCTTTTATCACCGATAGAAGTTTCCAATTTACATATTCCTTCGCGTTTCGGTTCACAAACCACCGATGCCGAAAAAATATCGCCCACCAAAATCGAATCAACCTTCCAAACAATTTGGTTTTCAGAAGTCAATTCACCACCGGAAGTACTCGAAATAAATTTGGCTCCCAACGGAATCGCCGCCGATAACACAATATCCCGCGCCGCCGCATTACCAATATTTTGAACCTTAATCTGAAACTCCGCCGGACTACCAACAAACTGAACCATCGGTGAATCAACCGCCATCACAATATTAGGACGTAAAACATTGACCCGTTTATTCACTTTTGCCGTAATGTCATATTGACCGGTTGCCTGAATATTAATATCAATATGTTCCTGTTTACCAGTCCAGACCTCAACATCAATCATTTGCTCCTCACCTGCCTTCAAAACCGATAATTCACAGGATTTCATATCCGAACCCGTCTGGAGTAATTCAAGTTTAACATTTTCGGCATCGCCGTTACCGGAATTACGGACAAGCAATTTGTAACCAACATTGGTTCCCCAAAGAACTTCATCCGGACCTTGCAATTCCATCTCCAAAATCGGTTCCTGAACAACAATTTTCGCAACAGTTGCCGGTTTGAAAAAATCATATTTAATTCTCAAATCCACAGATTTCCGTTGTTGCGGAATCAGGTGTAATACGAGCAATTCTTCCGCTTGTGCCTCGACACGGCTGACTTTCCAAACAAAATCCCGAAATTCTTTATTACCATCACGCGGAATAATAGAGGTTGTTCCGGCACTGATTTCCGGTTGCGCAATTTCGAGCCAATTGGGAATTTCAACCGTCAGAACAATTTGTTCCGCCGAAGAACCGCCCCGATTAATAATTCGGATTCGGTAAATTGCTTCCTGACCAACAATCGCACGCGGATCGCCTTCTGTTTCTACTTCGATTCGGGGACTGATAAGCAATTTCTTTTCCCGTTCCAAGTTGCCGGAACTGTTTCCGGTGTGTCCTTGTAACACGCTTTCTCGTAACGCTGTTTCCTGCAATACTGTTTCTGGTTCCATGTTGATGGGTCTTCCCGAAGAACGCTCCGGTTTGACATCTCTGGAAGCAATCTTGTATTCTCCAACATTAGGAGTTTTTTCTTGTTGTTCATGCGGTCGCGCCATTCGCAATAAATTGTTCTCATTTTGCAATGTCTGACCAGGAGATTGTGTTGTCGGATAAACGGAACGAGTATTGGTATTATTGGGTTCAATATTGATTCCCGATATTTTGCGTGTTGGCATTTTCTCGTCAACAACGCGTTCCGTTTCGGTACGGTGAATCGGTTCGTTCAAACGGGTATTGTCGGCAACTTCCGCCTGAGGACGAACCGGAACCGTTGTTCTATTCCGTTCTGTTCGGGTGATTTCAATCGGTTTGTTAATCAGTTCATCGTCTGTTGAAATCGTATTAGGTGTTACCGAAACTTGCGGAGGAGTCGGAAGTGTTTCGTTCAATGTTGTCCGTTGAGAAGGAGTTCGTTGTGTGGTTGCTGTTTGAGCCGGTTTCGGAGTAGAAGGATTCGGTACTGATTCGCGAGTATTGGGCTTAACCAAATTTAATTCACGGTGAGTGTTATCCTCAACATTGTGTTTATCGAAAATCTGTTGACGCATTATATTCATGCGGTCAAAAATTGATTTTTCCGAATCGCCCGAATCAATGTTCCGGTCGATATTTTCGTTTGGGGACGGAACGGATGTTTTGTTGGCGGCGGGATTATTTGTTTCGCGGCGTCTTTCCGGTACAGTGGTGCGCCGATCTGTAACACGGCGTTCTGTGGGTTGGTCGGGATTCTCAACAGACTGCTTGATTTCCGAAGCGGTTGGAGGTTTCGGCGGTCGTGTCGGAACAGACTGCGAAGTAAGAGAACGAACAGAATCCTGAGGATTATTCGGCGGCGCATCCTCAATATCCGCATCGTCTTTTGTCAAATTAGTAAATATCCGTTTAAGCCGCTCCGCTAAACCAAAACCTTTCCGTTCCGTTGGTTCGTCCTGCCCCAAATAAATGGGAGCATGGGCACCGACAACACGAACCGGTAATACCACCTGATTCGTTGGTCTGTCCATTGGGAGCGGTTGCGCAAACGCTTGAACTGCAAAAA
Organism: Planctomycetaceae bacterium; assembly: GCA_031283515.1. Classification (GTDB taxonomy): domain Bacteria; phylum Planctomycetota; class Planctomycetia; order Pirellulales; family Thermoguttaceae; genus WRKP01. The sequence continues at coordinate 4,564 of JAITBS010000435.1, read as the reverse complement.
GGACAACGCCTAAAATCGCAACATGAAACTTGTTTATTCTGCAAGACATTTTATATTCCTCACCAATAGACAAAGAACATCATTTTATTTCTAAACAATGTTTCTTTCAGAATCAAATGATTCATTCGGTTATATCGGCTCTAATAGGTGTATTGGTTTAATCGACCTTGCAGATTTGGAAAAATAAATCGATTTTAACGAAAAATCCGTATCACTAAATTCCCTATTTTATCTATTTTGTAATTCGATAAAATTTTGACCCGAATTGACGAATGGTCATCTCGAAAAATTTCAATATTAACAAGGAATATTGTCAAATTGTATTTTTTCATTTATGATTAGTGGGAATCTCTAAAAATTAATGTAATATATCAGTGAAATTTTTGTTTTTCCCATTAGCCCCGATAGGGGCGTCAGGATTATAGCCCACCCCAACGGGGCAATGGAATAGTTGAGAGTTGAGAGTTGAGAGTTCGCACGCGGAGTAATACCCTTCCGGCTGTAATTCCGCTTGCGGCACTATCAACTATCCACTCTCAACTATCAACTAACCACTGCCCTTTCAGGGCTACCTATTGTTGGTAACTACAAAAATTCCACTGATATATTACTAGTGCTTTGTTAATCTTAAAATTTGGCATAAACAGAAAGGTAACCTTGACCAATAACAGGCTTATCGTAAAACACAATATCCTAAAATTAAAAACTAACAAAACGCTAGTAAGGGTGAACACTTTGACCCATATATGTTTATCCGATTGTTGGGGTAACAGAAGGGAACTTTGCCCAAACTGCTGCTGCTGAATAGTTACCCATTTATTTTCAGGGTAAATGTACCGATTCACCGCCGCCAATGCTTGCTGCTGACCGCCAAATGTCGAGGTGAATGGAGTTACTCGTAAAGCGGACACTTCCATCTCCCAAACCGGCATTAACTCCAGTCGGGTGATTACTCCTCGCCCCATACAATCCCATACCATGAAAATGAATATCGGGAATATTATGATTTGGCGGGTAATAGGCATTGAACGCACTATAAAGCGGAGCTCCCCAAATCCACGCTCCACATCGTTTCGTCTCCCAATCAGTACAGGCATCGGTCTGTCCCTTAATACTGGTAAATGAACCATCTCCCGGATCTGTTAGTGCAGGATCTGTACCTTGAGTGTTGTCGGTTGCCGCAAGTGGTTTAACCCATCCTCCCACATCAGCAACACGGCGCATTTCGGGGGCATCGCCTTCTGTTGGACTGCCCGCGTTATCACCGAGTTTGGCTTCAGACAAAATTATCGTGTTGGACATTCCATCCGTAATACTTTCAAAACCGCGAGCGGAATTGTAGTAAAATAATCCATCGGTTGGATAGCGGAGATCCATGTTGGGATAAACACCACTACCAGTAGAAAAAACGTAATTGCTGCCCCGCGCATAAGCAACATCTCCACTGGTAGTGCCGATATTACTGATTGGATATAAATGATCTGTTCCATCGCTGGGACATTTGAAAAGATTCGCCGTACACTGTATCACCTCCGATAAAGCAGGGTTAATGTAAGAGGAACCTCTTGAACCCGTAAGTAGCGGCGTCTTGAAATCAAGTAACGACGATAATGCAGGTTGCTCAATATAGGGAAGTAAGTTGGCTTGAATGGAATAGGCTGGGTAATATCCATTGCCAAGACCCGGACAAACGTTATAGGCACTGTGATAGTTGTGCAAAGCGAGTCCCCATTGTTTCATGTTGTTGGAACAGGACATTCGCCTCGCCGCCTCGCGTGCCATTTGGACTGCGGGCAGCAGCAATGCGATCAAGACGCCAATAATGGCGATAACGACCAGAAGTTCAACAAGCGTGAACCCTGTCCTATAGTGCCCCCCCCCCTATTTTAACACGACTTCGCCTAAAAAATCGAATTTTTCCAAAGGCAACACTACAAAATACTTTTATTAACTGAAATATTCTTTTAACAGACATGGTTTTTTTCCTTAAATTAAAAGGTTATTGAATAAATAATAATTGAATAAATAACAAACGTAGATATAAAAATCGGTGTGTATATACTTTCAGCGCAAGGATTTAACGATACCAACGGTAAGTCCGTATGACTCAATACGTACAACAAGCGCAAGTATTCATACAAATAAGACAACAGAAGTCCCAACAGTAATTTTGTCAGGGATCAATCAAGAGCAAACACCCAATGGTGGCGCACGGCATGAAGGAATTCCGTAAACGGTTTGAACTATTAAGGTTACCGTTTTCGCGGGGATTTCCGAAATATTGTTTGTGGTTTCCTGCAAAACAACGGTCAACACAAACAATGGAATCGTTGTATAAAGAATCCGGCACAAGTCACATTCTTGGCGCGGCTCTACAGAAGGGCAAACCGGCGACGACGAACAACAACATTCCGAAGTGTCTTCGGATTGATTGTTGCAGTTATAGTGGTGAACATGCCAAACTGGACTGAGAACCAGAGCGAAGACATACAACCACAATGATCCCAATACGGCGATTCGTTGTAATGTCTTACGAAAAACTTGTTCCATAGTGCAAACTCCAGTAAAATAAAAAATATTTCGACTAAGTATAATCGAAGATATTTTTTTTGTCAACATGTCTTACCGGAAAATCGCCTACTTTCGGTAAATGAAGGGGAATTACATTCGGATTCGCTATTCCGGCAAATATCACACGGATTTTGCCGTTAAACATCATGGTGGCAGATTTTATCATGGGTAAGGATTGACATTAAAGATTCGAATGTAGTAAAATTTTCGATAGTTGTTCACATTCAAAAGGTAGATGATACTCTTTTACCGGAAAATCGACGATCTTTTTGTTTATTACCGTGAGCAGTTACCGATATTCATTATTGTTATCAGGACAACTAATACCAGAACAATTATATGAAAAGTGCATCAAAGTTGGATTATATTTTGAAGGCGTTAAATATTACAGGAACCGAAGTTTCCGCCGAGTTACAAATAGATGCAACAACCGTCAGTAAATGGCGGAATAATCAAAGGAGAATTCCCTATAAAAACGGACAATCCAGACAGTTGTCCGAGTTTCTGTTGCGAAAAGAAAAGGAAATAGGTATTTCTGTAATTTTTAATATTCTAAAAACAATTAAAACAGATATCAACCCCGAAAGCAGAGAACAACAAATAGAGGCTTTAAGTTTTTGGCTCGCCGAAAAAAAAATAGAACCGCCAAATTTTCAAGATAAACCGTTTCCGGTTTTTACTCCTAAAAACGGTTACAACACCAATATCAGTATATTTCTCGATGAAAACGGTATTGATGAAGCAATTGCTTACTATTTAGATTATGTTTTACGGTTGCCGCCGGTGCAAACCATTTTCTTAGTCGATCACTCCGGCATCAATTGGGTAGGAAACAAAGGAATTACCGAAGAACAAGTACGTATCAATACTTGTATGCAATATTTTCACGCCATTTCACGTTATGGTCATAAACTATTAATTATTGATTGTGATACAGATATTTATCGTCCTTACCGTGCAATTTTCCGGTGGATGGAATTGTATCTTTTAGATGGTGTTGAAGTGTGGAGTCATCCGCCAATGCACGATGATTCTTACCATTATACGAATTTCGTTGTAGAAAATGAAATTGTACTGCAATGTGTTACTAATGTTGATTTTGACCAAAAACCGCACAGTATGCTTTACACCAATAAAGAAACAATTAATTTTTTTGTAAATAATACAGCAGGAATTTTAAGGAAATCAAAACGGTTGATTGAGTCTATTTCTGCAAGTGATATTTCGGCATTTTTGGATATTGCACGGAAAAGTCTGAAACCAAACCGGAATCTCTACATGCTCAATCCTTCATTAACATTGCAAATTATTGATACAGAATTATTGCGGGAAATACTTGAAGCAAACAATATTGCTAAATCAAAAATCGAAGAATGTGTTTCCACTGCCAACGAAATACGGCAACTGCAAACAGAACATCTTTATTCCTCTATTTGTAATCTTGATATTCTGGAAAATTTTGTAACATCCGAACATGTCGAAGATTGTAATCTTTCCGAAATTTGTGCGACAAAAATAATTTTGTCAAAAGAACATCTGAAAAAAATAACAGATTCAATAATGAAATCGTCACTTTACAGGAACAATAATATTGTTTTTACTTCATTTGGTTATTTGAATGTGATACCGGATAATTTGAGTATTCTGGTTCAGGAAGACGGTTTTGTTGCGGCGTGGAATGTGAAACGGTATAAGAAACGTTTATACTGTTTTAATCTTGATGTTATTTCTGGGTTCTACCGATACATTGACGATTTCAAAACGATAATTCCTAAAATTTGTTGGGATAAAGATTGGAGAGATAAACAACTGCGCCGCATCGAAGAATCCTTGTAAAACACCGTAAAACAATCAGAAAACGTGACGGTCTCTTTTTCTTTTTATCACATCGCAACACACAAAATAGCACGAAAAATATGAAATCTTTGTTCTGACTCTTTTCGTGTTATTTTGTGTGGTTCATGTTATAAAATATTCCACTGAATGATGATGA
>JAITBS010000387.1 GCA_031283515.1 Planctomycetaceae bacterium | reverse complement strand
AAAGAGAAGGCAGAAGTTATTATTGCTGTTGGAGGCGGAAGTGTACTTGATTGCGCTAAGGCGGCTTCATTTCTTGCAACAATAAATGATCCAAGTATTCGGTCTTATCATTCGGAAGGAAAAACCGTAACCGGTGAACGTATTCCTGTAATTACTGTACCAACAACAGCCGGAACCGGTTCAGAAGTTACACCGATTGCTGTTCTTGACGATGAGGAAAAACATTTCAAGGCACCAATATCGTCGCATTTATTTTATCCGATTTCCGCAGTGATTGATCCTGACCTGACACTTTCCGTACCGATTCGCGTTACAGCAGCAACAGCACTTGACGCATTAAGCCATGCTATTGAAGGTTTTTGGTCAAAAAATCATCAACCGATTAACGATACGTTAGCCAAAGAAGCCGCCGGAATTATATTGACTTATCTCGGTAAATTGTACGAAAATCCTGACAATCCGGTTTTGCGTGAACATCTTGCTTATGCGGCACTTTTGGCAGGTATTGCCTTTCAAATGCCGAAAAACGCAATTATTCACGCATGTTCGTTTCCACTTTCCAACCGTTTTCATTTATCGCATGGTGAAGCGTGTGCGTTCACGATGGAAGCGGCGGTTCGATTGAACACACCGTTTATGGAAGGACGAATGGAAGAATTTGCCGCTGCCGCCGGATTTAATTCTGTTACTGATATGATTGATGCGATTACTGCACTGAAACGCCGAGCAGGACTTCCTTGTACACTTCGTGAAGCATCTATCGATACCGATTCGGTTGCTTTGCTTGTCAAAGAAAGTTTTCATCCGCTTTTAAACAATAATCCAAAAACAATAACAGAAACAGATTTGTACAGAATTTACAATGAATTAACTTAACTGTTTCGTTTGATCGTATCATGATTTTATTATGATTTCAATAATTTATTTAAACTTTTTCAGTAACTTTTTTAACAAACCTAACAAACCGGAGATATAATGTTGCAAGAAATATTACAGCAATTTAATAACCAAGAGGCGGATCGTCTTGCGGCGGAACTTCGTTACGTTATTACTGACATGATTTGCCGTGCCGGTTCAGGACATATAGGCGGTGCGTTGTCGCTTGTTGAAATTATGATCACGCTTTATTGGCGTTCGATGAATATTGATCCGAAAAATCCGAAATGGGAAAGACGTGATCGGCTTGTTTTATCGAAAGGTCATGCCGCTCCGGTTCTTTATGCGGTCTTGGCTTATCGCGGTTTTTTTCCGAAACAATTACTTGGAACATTGAACGCGGACGGAACTACATTACCCAGTCATGCCGACGCACGAACTGTATCAGGAATTGATATGACAACAGGTTCATTAGGTCAAGGACTTTCTGCGGCATCCGGTATGGCTCTTGTTGCAAAAAAGGATAATAAACAACACCATGTTTTTTGTATTATCGGTGACGGCGAAAGCAACGAAGGACAAAATTGGGAAGCGGCACTGTTCGCACCGCATCATAAACTCGATAACCTTATTGGCGTTACAGATTACAATAAATTACAAATAGATGGTTTTACCGCTGACATTCTTGATCTTGAACCGCTTGCAGATAAATGGCAAGCGTTTGGTTGGAATGTTTTAGAAATGTACGGTCATGACTGGGATGAAATTTATAAAACAATAAGTCGTGCGAAAGTATTAAAGAACGGAAAACCAACAATGATTATTGCCCATACTGTTAAGGCAAAAGATTGTCCAATGGTCGAGAACCAAGCCGGAAGCCATAACATTAAAATACCCGATCAAAAAACTTATGATCAATATTTAACATCTCTAACCGGCGGAATATTTCCATTACCCTATTAAATTCAAATCGGTAAAATAAAAAACTAAACTATAACAATAAATTTATTATTGTTGACATTATTATTATTATTATTATTATTATTACACTGACAATTATTATGAAATTACACGAACAAGAATTACGGTTTGTTTATGGTCATGTTTTGAATGAACTGATTTCAGAAAACCGAAACATTTATTGTCTTGAGGCGGATTTGAGTAAGGCATCGGGAACAAATCCAACCGTACTTGGACAATTTCCGAACAATTTTATCAATGTTGGAGTTGCGGAAGCCAACATGATTGGAGTTGCGGCTGGTCTGGCATCTGAAGGTAAAATTCCATTTTGCGCAACGTTTTGTTGTTTTGCGGCACGCCGTGTTTATGACCAAATCACTTTGAGTGTTGCCTACGCGGATCTGAACGTTAAAATTGTCGGCACCGGACCCGGTGTAACACAAGGTCCCAATGGCGGGACACACATGTGTTTTCAAGACCTTGCGATTATGCGGGCAATGCCGAATATGCAAATATTCAGTCCGTGTGATGCTTATGAATTGCGTCAGGTTTTGCGTTACATGGCTGCCAATAAGGGCGGAATGTATCTGCAATTGCTTCGTCAGCAACTTCCCGCCGTTTTTGATGAGACATACGAATTTCAATTCGGTCACGCCCAAACACTAATTGAAGGAAATGACGTAACACTTATTTCCACCGGTTACACAACACATTTTGCGATTAATGCGGCAAAAAAATTGCAACAGGAAGGAATCCATGTTGAGCTGTTACATTGTCCGTGTGTGAAGCCGTTTCCTATAGAAGATATTGTTACGTCTGCCCGAAAAACCGGTGTTGTTGTTACGGTGGAAAATCAAAATATTATCGGAGGACTCGGCGGAGTTGTTTGTGAAACACTTTCAGAACATTATCCTGTAAAGGTAAAACGTCTTGGAGTTCCTGACCGGTTTGGCGAAGTGGCAACTGAAGAATATTTGTTCGAAAAACATGGATTCAGTACAGAACATATTAAAAATGCTTGCCGTGAATCCGTAAAATATAAAAATTAAATATAAAAATTAAAGGAGATTTTGTAATGAAAATTATTATCGGCGCACCGGTTAAGGGATTTCGGCTTAAAGAATCAATCAAGATTTATTTGAGTAAACAAGGACATGAAATAATTGATCTTGGTTGTTACACAATTGACCGGTTTGTTAAATACCCGTCTATCGGTGAACGAGTTGCTTTTGCGTTACAGAACAGTCATGGTGAATTGGCAATCAACATTTGCGGCAGCGGAACCGGTGCCGCAATTGGAATTGACAAATTTTCCGGCGTGTTGGCGTGTGCCTGCGAATCAGTAAAAACAGCAACACTGGCTCGCATCGTCAACGGAGCGAATTGTCTCTGTTTAGGCGAAGATATTGTTACGGAAGAACTGGGTTGCGAAATAGCCGACGCTTTTGTGAATGCTGTTTTTCTCGATAATCCCAATGCAGCACCGGAAATACGTACGTTTTGGAAAGAAGCACACGACGAAATGATTCAACGCGGCGTGAAAGCATCGCGGCGTGAAATCGAATATCTGTAACTGTTTACGGTAACAACATGAAAGTTCGCCGGCTTTTCTCAGAAAGGTCACAACGATTGATTTGTCATTACAACAGTTGTACTCTAATTATTTTCGTTAAGAATAATTTCATCCGCAAAACGTTTCATACTTTGCAAGATATTTCGTTCCAAAGATGAATGAATTACGATTTTTGCACCGGTTGCTTCCGTAATTGCCAGAGTTGGAGCCTGATTAAATTCCGGTTGTACAAAAATAACCGGAATAGTTTTATCATTACGGATTTCTGTTATCAATGCAGTAAGTTGTTGCGGTTTCGGCGATTTTCCTTCAAATTCAATTGCCCGTTGACGCAATCCAAATTCGTCACAAAAATATCCGTAAGAAGGATGAAAAACAAAAATCGTTTTTTCCTTAAATGGAGCAAGACGTTTCACCAAATCTATCCGCAACATCTCAATCTCTTCAAGAAACTGTTTGGCATTGTTTCGATATTGAGCCGCTCCTTCCGAATCTATTTCCAAAAGCACTTGCAAAATAGTTTGCACCTCCGTTTTCAAAATGGCAGGAGCAAACCAAATATGAGGATCAAGTTCATGATGAAAATTATCAATTGTTACGGAATGATGACCGTGATTTTTTGCTACAGAATCGTGTTCATGATGTTCTGTTTCAGAATTGTGATCGTGAAGTTCAAGAGGACGAAGCGTAATTCCATTGCGAAGATCAACAATTTTCAAATCGCTGTTAATTGATTGCAATTTGGGAATCAACACCTCTTCAAACGGCATTCCAGTCCGAAACAAAACTTTTGTTTGTGACAATGCCGCAATTTTATCTGGGGTTGCCTGATAATGTTCCGGTTCCTTGCCGGTTGGAACAAGAACTTCAATCCGTAACCGCTCTCCGCCAATCCGTTCCAACAAAAATGCGTGCGGCTCCACTGAAACTGCAACTTTTAACCGGTTATCATGCAATTTTTTATCTTGCCCCAAACAACCGCTCAGAATACAAAAAATCAAAAAGAGTAATACCGTAAAATATAAAGAAAATACCGGATTATTTAAACGGATCATCCTCTTCTTCTTCTTCTTTCTTATTTTCATCTTTCTTACTATTATTGTCCGAATGCTCAGAAGTCGTCATATTATTTGTCTCATTTTTTTCATCATCTGTATTTTGATTGTTTTGATCGTTTGAATTATCAAAAGGATTTTCGTCGTCTTTGGTTGTATCGGAAACTTTCTTATCATCAGATTTTTTATCGTCCGATTTTTTATCATCAGAATTTGTATTTTCGGTACTGTTTGACGGAACAGTCTCCTCTGCCGGCGATAATTCTTTTTTCGGTTGGGAATCAGAAGCCTCTAATATCGGAACTTCAATTTTTTTACCAGTTCCCAGCGGATCAATAGACTGAGCCCCAAACGGAGCCACTACAACCGGATGTTTTGCTATTTCCGTTAAAATTCTTTTTTCATCGGCTTTTTCATTGGCATATAAAATATCGCGTTTTCGTTTTTCTGCTTGCTGCCAATCTAATTTGGCTTGATTACGATAACGTTCAACATGCAGCCGTTCATTGCCCTGAATCCGGCGAAGTGCCTCTGAAACATTATAATCCCGTACTGATTGTCCTTTCCGCTCAAGCCGTGCCGCTTTTTTAAAATAATCAACAGCTTTATCGTTCTGTTTGAGCCGAGAATGGGCAAGAGCGAGAAAATAATAAGGTCTTGGGTCTTCACTACCAAGTTGTTCTACTTGGGTCAACAACTTGATTGTTTCCGCATAATCTTTATCAAAGAAAGTATGAACTCCTTTACCATAAAGATTTTCCGAATGGCTAACCTTAAATTCGGTAACACCAAATAAGGAAACAACATGACAACAGGTAAAAAGTACGAAAGATAGAGTTGCCCAAAAATAATTCCCGCTCATCTTCCCTCCAAAGAACTAATTTGTGAATTCGATTTTAAAAATATTGCCATTCTAAAATAGAAACCACTCAAAATATTATGTAGTACGTCGGTTCAATATTAATAAACCCTAAAATTCAAATAAAAACATCACTGAAAGATTACTAGTATAATTTAAAAAATCTGTAGTTAAAAACAAGACACTAATCCCTATTTATCGGAAAAATATTTGAAAAAAATAAAAAAAGATACTTTTTTATCTTTCTTTAATTTCCTAACGTTCCCAAGCAATGGTGTATTGGCGAGTTCATTTTGGATATTTTGGGCATTGGGCAGTCGTTCTTTTTTCTTGCCGGCATCTCGTGTTATCGCTATAAGTCATAATCCGGTAAGGGATCATGCGTCAATAACCTTACTTATTTTTTGATTTATTTTTTGTTTAAAAACTCAATAGCCCTGTTGATCCTTTTATTGGGCAGGTTAAAATCAATTTCCATTAAAATCTCAATCAAAATTGATCTTACAAACTCAAACAGTAAAACCAAAACATTGAATTTTTACCAAAATGCGACAAAATAACAGTAAATTGGATATAAAAATGTGGAAATTTTTCCTTATTTTTTTACTCGTTTTTATGAGCAAACCTCACCGAAAATTCGACAAAAACCGCTTCATGTCCCTGCGGCGGAATTTATTCCGGTAAAAAGACAAATCATAAAAAATGTAATTCTTTTTATTTTTACACGATAATGCTTGAAATATTACAAGAACGCAAACTTCAGGTTTTCGAAAAAGGAACTGACGATTACACAATTGAATGCGGTAAGGCGAGTACTGCCGGTTCGGTAAGTCAGCGAGCCTGTGTATTTTGTGGTTCGCGAGTGGTACTTTATCCGATTGCCGATGCGTTACATTTAATTCATGGTCCTATTGGTTGTGCTGCTTACACGTGGGATATTCGCGGTTCCTTGTCGAGCGGTGTTGAATTACACCGGCTTAGTTTTTCAACAGATATTCATGAAAATGAAGTCATCTACGGCGGTGAAACAAAATTATATGCCGCTCTCAATGAATTGATTGAACGTTACAAACCGGCAGCGGCATTCGTTTATTGTACATGTATTATCGGTTTGATTGGCGATGATGTTGATGCCGTTTGCTCCCGTGTTCAGCGTGAAAAGGGAATTCAGGTAATTCCTGTACACTCCGAAGGTTTTAAAGGTACAAAAAAAGATGGTTATCGTGCCGCCTGTGATGCTTTGTTCCGGCTTCTCGGCAAGGATAATGAAACACCAGTTTCACCTTATGTTATCAATATTATGGGTGAATTTAATCTTGCAGGTGAAACATGGATTATCAAAGATTATTATCGCCGAATGGGTGTGGAAATTGCAACATGTTTTACCGGAGACGGGCGTGTTGCAGAAATTGGTCGAGCGCATCGGGCAAAACTTAATGTTGTTCAGTGTTCCGGTTCGATGACCTATCTTGCGAAAATGATGGAAGAAAAATATGGGATTCCATTCATTCGTGTTTCGTATTTCGGTATTGAAGATATGTCGCAGGCATTGTATGATGTAGCGGAATATTTTCACAATAATGAAATAATGAAACAAACACAAGAATTGGTACGAAACGAAGTTTCAACACTCCTGCCGCGTCTTGAGGAATATCGCCGCGATCTTGAAGGACGTAAAGCGGCAATTTATGTCGGCGGTTCATTTAAGGCATTTTCACTTGTCAAAGCGTTACGACATCTCGGAATGGAAACAGTGGTCGTCGGTTCTCAAACCGGTTCTTCGGAAGACTATGATTATCTCAAAGAAATTACAAAAGAAGGAACGATTATTTGTGACGATAGTAACCCGTTGGAATTATCACGGTTTGTCCTGGAAAAAGAAGCCGATCTCCTCATCGGCGGTGTTAAAGAACGACCCATTGCGTATAAAATGGGAATCGGTTTTTGTGACCATAATCATGAACGAAAAATCGCATTAGCCGGATTTGAGGGAATGTTGAATTTTGCCAGAGAAGTTCACGCTACAGTAATGAGCCCTGTTTGGAAATTTTCTCCGGCAAGAATTAAAAACAAAAAAATAAGTCCATCTGCCGATGACGCAAATTAGCGCAGACGGATTTAATGTCAATAATCAACGGTTATTTTAAAACAAAAATAAATGCCACTGAAATATAATGTTGCGAAAATAGTAATATATCAATGGAATTTTTGTTTTTTGATTTTCATAACCGCAGGTCCTCGGCCTGCGGACTCGTACAACGAACATTCCTCTGCCTGAAAGACAGAATTTTAATAATCGAAGGTGTGATTCTGATCGTTTAGTTTCGTCTTTCAGACGACGTTGAGGCGAGATGTTTACCGTTATGAAAATTTCCCCCCTTCGGGGTGAAAAAGAAAAAATAATAATTCCGCTGATATATTACCGAAAATATTAAAATGTCTGTGAAAATCTACATAATTTGCCGACCAATATAAATTTGTATAAATAGTTACATGAAATTTAACTTTAACTGAATAATATTATGTCACAAAATATTCAAGCGGAAATTTCTGATAATATCTCTGATAATATTTCAGACGATATTTCTGATGAGGTATTTGAAAAAGTATCAGAAAAAGCAGTAAGCGGTCATCGGCATTTATTTACTGAAACAACCTCTTTTGTTTCCACTCGTAACGCTTGTAAACTTTGTTCACCGTTGGGCGCATGTATTGTAATGCGTGGAATTGAGGGATGTATTCCGTTGATTCATGGTTCGCAGGGATGTTCGACGTATATTCGCCGTTACGGAATCAGCCATTTTCGAGAACCGATTGATATTGCGTCGTCGAATTTTGTTGAAGCCACAGCGATTTTCGGCGGCAGGGAAAATCTTTTTCGTGCACTGGATAATGTTACAAAACAATATCAACCGGCAGCGATTGGAATTACTTCGACCTGTCTTTCAGAAACGATTGGCGAAAACGTTCCGATGTATCTTCATGAATACAAAATAAATCGTACAAAATTACCGGTAATTTTGTACGCATCAACACCGAGTTATCGGGGAACACATCTTGACGGTTATCATGAAGCAATTTATGCCGCAATCGAATCTGTGACGGAAAAGAATATTGTATCCCAAAAAACGGAACGAATTAATTTGATTTCCGGTTTTGTTTCAGCGTCGGATTTACGGGAATTACATGAAATTCTTGTTTCCTATCAAATTCCGTACACTTTATTGCCGGATTATTCGGAATCGCTTGACGGTGTTGCGTGGGAGGATTATCAGAAATTGCCGGAAGGCGGTACAACAATTGATGATATTGCTGCAATGCCGGAAGCGTTAGGAACAATTTATCTTAGTACTTCCGTTCATTCCGATAGAAACGGTGCGATATTCCTCCGAGATCATTTTGGTGTTCCTGCAACAAATATCAATTTGCCTATCGGTATTGAAAACACCGACATTTTTTTTGAAACACTTAATCAAATAACAGGACAAAAAACTCCTATTGTTTGGGAAAAACATCGCGGTCGGCTTATTGATGCTTATTTTGACGGTCATAAATATTGTTCGGGAAAGCGGGCGATTTTGTACGGTGATGCGGATTTTGTTGTTGCGATGAAATCATTTCTCGAAGAAATTGGAGTGATTCCTGTTTTGGCTGCGGACGGGTCGGAAATGGATTTTGAAACGATTTTAGAAACTTCTGACGGACTTAATCCTGATTTCGTGATTGGTAACAGTAAAGGCATTTATTTGTCACGACAACTCGGTATTCCGTTAGTACGCTGCGGTTTTCCTATTCACGACCGCATCGGCGGTCATCGAATTTTACATCTCGGCTATCGCGGAACTCTGAATCTTTTCGAGCGAATTTGTAACACTTTAATGGAAGCCCAACAAAATGCAGCTCCAAGCGGATGGACTTATATTTAGTGAATAATTATGAGTGAATAGTTAATAGTCCGCAAGCGAAATTATTACCGTTATGATTTTAATTCATATACGGCACTCTCCACTCTCAACTACTATGCTTTACATTTATTACTATACTTTACATTTATATAACATAGATTATAATGATGAGGCTTTGCGGTGTCTATCCAATTTGTACATCCACTTACGCGGATCAACTTTCCATTCTTAACCCTCAATATTATCATGTCAAAAAAATTTATTTTATTGTGTTTTGTTGTATTCTTTTTTTGTTACTCTGTATTTGTTTTTGGTGAACCGCAACAGTTTGATGTTGTGATTTATGGCGGAACCAGTGCGGCGGTTACTTCGGCGGTACAGGTGAAAAAAATGGGACAATCAGTTATTATCGTTTCGCCTGATAAACATCTTGGCGGTCTTAGCAGCGGCGGTCTCGGCTTCACCGATTCCGGTAACACTAACACTGTCGGCGGTCTTTCCCGTGAATTTTATCAACGGATTTACGCCGTTTATCAGAACGAAAAAACATGGCAATGGCAAAATATATCCGACTACACCAATGTCGGACAAGGAACAAAAGCAATGCTCCATGATGATAAAACAATGTGGATTTTTGAACCCCATGTTGCCGAATTTGTGTTCGACTCATGGATTAATGAACTCAATATCCCAGTCGTCCGCAATCTCCAACTCGACCGTCAGAACGGCGTTAAAAAAATCGGAACACAAATTGTTTCGATTACAACATTGGACGGTCATACCTTTGAAGGTAAAATGTTCATCGACGCAACCTATGAAGGCGATTTGATGGCTGCTGCCGGTGTGAAATACCATGTCGGCCGCGAATCAAATGATCAATACGGTGAAACATGGAACGGTAATCAAGTCGGAATATTACATCATGGACATTGGTTCAAAAAACCGGTTGATCCTTATGTTGTTCCGGGTGATCCGAAAAGCGGGTTGCTTAAATATATTGATAACAGTAAACCGGAGATTCGCGGTGAGGCTGACCATCGTGTTCAAGCCTATTGTTTTCGGATGTGCCTGACCAACCACGAACCCAATCGTGTTCCGTTTCCAAAACCGGAAAATTATAACCCGAATGATTATGAATTATATGTCCGTGTTTTCCAAACCGGTTGGCGTGAAACATTTGACAAGTTCGATCAGATTCCCAATCATAAAACCGATACAAATAATCATGGACCATTTAGTACGGATTTTATCGGAATGAATTACGATTACCCTGACGCATCCTATAAACACAGGGAAGAAATTATTATCGAACATAAAAATTATCAACAAGGTTTAATGTATTTTCTCGCCAATGATGAACGTGTTCCTGAAGATGTTCGTAAAAAAATGTCGCAATGGGGACTTGCCAAAGATGAATTTATCGACAACGGAAATTGGTCTCATCAAATTTATGTACGGGAAGCGCGGCGTATGATTGGTGAATATGTTACAACGGAACTTGATTGTATGGCGAAACGGCGTTGTCCCAAACCGGTTGGGTTGGGTTCTTACGCTCTGGATTCGCATAACGTCCGGCGATATGTTACACCGGCGGGAACTGTTCAAAATGAAGGAGATATTGGTGTTTCTCCGCGTGGTCCGTACGGAATTGATTTCGGTTCTCTTGTACCGAAACGGGAAGAGTGTACGAATTTGCTTGTACCTGTTTGCGTGAGCAGTTCTCATATTGCCTTCGGGTCAATCCGAATGGAACCCGTGTTTATGATTCTTGGTCAGAGTGCCGCAACCGCCGCCGTTTTAGCAATTAATGAAAAGATTGATGTACAGAAACTTGATTACGAAAAACTTCGTGAACGTCTTATCGCGGACGGACAACGTCTGTTTTATTCCGGGCAAAATAATATTAATTCTAACAGTGTTGATGTGAACAAGTTGGAGGGAATTGTTCACGATAATAATTCCGCAAAACTGATTGGAATTTGGAACAGTAGTTCTTCTATGTCAAAATTTGTTGAAACAGATTATCTTCACGATGTGAATGAAGACAAAGGTAAGAAATCTGCTGAATTTTCGTTCACAATCACGAAGTCGGGGAATTACGGTGTTCGTATTTCTTACACGCCGAATCCGAATCGTTCTAAAGCGGTTCCGGTAAAGGTTGTTCATCGGGACGGCGAAAGTACGGTTACGGTTGATCAAACGAAAAAACCTCCACTCGATAACCTTTTCGTACCGATTGGAATATTTCCGTTCGATAAAACAGCAACAATTACTATTTCAAACGCCGGAACAACCGGTTATGTTGTTGTCGATGCCGTACAACTCATTTTACAAACTCCATAATTAACTCCATAATTATTGGTCATGTTGTTCGGAGTTTGTGTTGGGTTGATTGGTTATTTCGTGAGAAGTTTCGATCTCATGGAAAACGTCACAAAATGATTGGCGAGAAATCGGGCAATTCGTGCACTGTTGACAATGACTGCAAGCGGAATGGTTTTCTGAATTGCGGAACAATGGTTTCAGCATTCTCCAAAAATACCATCCGGTTACGGCAAGAGAAACAATTGCAACAACAATTCCAAACATTGTACTATACTTCTTGCATTCACTTGATTGATGTTTTATTAAGTTACGATTTGTTTAAGAGGTAGGCAACCTTTGGAGTTCCATTGGTAAACAAGCTGACGAAGATTCCACTGTTATATTACGAATGTTCTTATTTCAATTAAGGGCGTTTCTATTTCGGTTCGGAATGTTCTCATTTCAATTGGAAACTTTTTAAAACGCTGAATATACTTTGCACAGTTATCAATAGGTCTATTTTATTAACGGTTCGAATACTTTTCAAATAAGTCCGCAGATTACACCGCCGATTTTCGCAGAAAACAATCTGTGTCAATCTAGGAAATCTACAGACAAATTTCCCCCAAAAAACATTTGTTCCCGTTCAAAGTATAATCTCTCATTTTAGTTAGAAAATTTCCTTTTTTCAATTAAGTGATTTCCCTTTTCTAAAAAATTGAGGCAATTATTCAGTAATTGTATTTATTCAGCAGGTCGGCGACCCTTCGGTGAAACATCGCCTACCATAAAAATAAAATCACTACTGAATAGATACAATTACGTTATGGTTTGTGTATGTTATGGTTGCGCACAACTCCTAAATCACAAATCATTCACTCTCTTAATTTCCCCTACGCCGGAAAACTCTTGACACCAAAATCGGAAACGATACAATCAAATTAAGTTTTTTGTAATATTTCAGTGATTTAGGATTTAGAGTTTGTAATGACAACTCCAAATCACAAAACTCCTTCAAAAAACTGTTGAAATATTACCAATTTTTTATAAATTCCATTTTATTATTTTATGAAACATCTATGGGTAGAAATATAAGCCGTGTTGCCCCTGGCTGGTGGGATTATACCACATTAGACCGTGAAATTCTCGATGATGCCGCCAAATTAACTGTTGAAGATATTCGTCAACTGGGTCGTTCCGGTTTTGAGGTTCAGTTTTATGAGACAGTTGAGGAATTTTATCTTGCAGAAGCGTTGGAATATATCGACGCATGGAAACAGGCAACCCCAGATAACCCTTGCGGAATTTGCGGTCCCATCGGTCCCACCGAACAACTTCCGCTTGTCGCACGTCTGGTTAATGCTCTCGATCTTAATCTCGCTAATGCTCATTTTTGGGGAATGGACGAATGGGTTGTCAATGGTCAAGCGGTTGGCTTTGATTTTCCGCTTGGTTTTGCCAAAGCGGATTACGATCTTTGTTTTAACCGGATTCTCCCTAAATTGCGAATGCCCCTATCCAATCAACATTTTCCTTCGGAAGATGTTGAAACCTATCAAAAAACTTGGGAAGGAGTTCGTTGCTGTCTTATTCAGGGCGGGCAAGGTGAAACAAAACATTGGGCGTTCAACGATCCGCCACGGCGTGAAGGAAATTATAGGGACACGCCGCCGCCGCCAGAAGTATATCGCCAATTGGCAACACGAGTTGTCGAATTACACCCAATGACATTGCTCCAGAATGCCCGAACCAGCGGCGGCGGTGTTGTTCAAAATGTTCCGTTTGAAGCGGTTACTGTGGGACCTGTTGAGACATGGAAAGCGGATAAAGTTTCAATCTGGCATCCGGGACGTCACGATAATCCATTCGGTATTCGGCTTTCCTCCCTGATGATTTCAAAACGTATTATAGATACCTCCGTTCCCATGTCCCTTTTGGCAGACCACCCAAACGTTAAATTCAACTATCTCCTACCAACAATCGGAACTTGTACCATAGAAATGCACTGATTTTTTTATTATAAAGATTAAGTAATTCAATAATTATTAAAGTTTTCGTTATAACATTGTGTTATTGATAAGTTACTGACAACAGATATTGTAACTTCCTATTTGGCAAACGTTTTCGTAATACGAAATGATATTATCCTACACCCTGAAAAAACAACATATTTTTTGTGAATTGAAAAATCAGATCATAGATTGCTTATGTCAACAAGACGACTTTATCCCTTAAACTAACTTCGTTACAATTTCAATCGTTCATGCCTAAAATAACCCACTTGGAAACAAATACCTCAAAAAATACTACCGGCAGCAACTCGGTTCACAAAACGGATAGGTTAAACAATCCGCATGATCGGTTCGCCAAAAAAACTGTCGGTAACCCGTTGTATGCTGCTGATTTCTTAAAACATTACGCGGATCCCATTGTTGCTCAACATGTTCACTTAGACCAGTTAGTTGCGGCTCCAACGCATTACCTGAGTAATGAACTCAGAGAAATAATTTTGGATGTGGCATTTATGGCGCGTTTACGTGATGCGGAAAGAAATTCGGAAATTCTGATGTTTTTAGAACATAAATCCAAACCAAGCCGGTTAGTTCCGCTTCAGGTTGGGACTCATTGTTTTGTGTCTTTATACTTCGGTTGGACGGAAACAAACTATTCCGAAAACTACAGACCGTCTTTTCCATTAATGATCCTTTTATATAATGGAAAGGAGGATATTAATGAGGAACTGTTTTTTCAGGATATTTTCGATCAAATCCCCAATGTATTCCAATTGTTGGTTCCGCAATTCAGGGTTATTGTGATCAACATGAAACGGTTCTCCTACAACAATTTACCCGGAAAACCGGAAACCCAAGCCATTGCCGAATCCCTCAAACGAGCAACTGATGGAACATTCGGCACTCAACTAAGCAATATCCTGGAACATGTTAAAATCGCAGACTTGGGAAAACAACATACATTGGATTTAACAACCAGTATTACACGATATTGTACTTGGACAAGTATTTTAACTTCGGAAGAAGTTACTCAAACCATCACAAAAGTTTTCACAGGAACGGAGGGTCTTGAAATGGCTACTACTATCAAAAAAGGAATAGTTCAAGAAGGAATCGAAATCGGAGAAGCTCGCGGAGAAACTCGCGGCATAACAATCGGAGAAGCTCGCGGCATAACAATCGGAGAAACTCGCGGCATAACAATCGGAGAAACTCGCGGAGAATTGAAAGGATATGTCAATGCGATTTTGAAAATCTTGAACAATAAATTTGGGAAAGTTCCCCAAGATATTGTTGATTCACTTAATCAACGAACAGATACAATTGCGTTAATGTCGTTAATTGTTCATGCCTCGAATTGTTCTTCGTTGGACGATTTTGCCGCCGAACTATAAGTTGTTAATGTGTATGAAACTTATTGGACAACATAACACCTTTTGTTTGTTGTTTCAATATTTACTTAATTTTTACTAAACATTTTTTTATTAAAATTTCAAAGAATTATGATCAATCGTTATCTCGATCACGCGATTTTGGTTCCTCAAATGACTCGTCAGGAAGCCATTGAATGGATTCTTTCGGGGATTAAACATAAGGTGAAAACAGTTTGTGTTCGGCCTTGTGATATTAGTCTTGCGGTGGAAATGTGTCGTGGCACGGAGACAGAAGTTTCCTGTGTTCTCGGTTTTCCACACGGAGCCGTTTGTACTGAAACGAAAATTGCAGAAGCGAAACTCTATTGTAAGAAGAGAGTTTCTGAGATTGATATGGTTGCTAATTACGGTTGGATTCGGAGCGGGCTTTGGGATGAGGTTCGTAACGAAATTCAAGGAGTTGTCAATATTGCTCATCACCATAGGCATAAATCTTCTCCTGTTTTGGTCAAGGTTATTCTTGAAACGAGCCAATTAACAACCGAAGAAATAATACATGCAACAGAAATCTGTATTGAAGCCGGAGCTGATTTTGTGAAAACATCAACCGGTTTTAATGGAGAAGGTGCCAAAGAAGAAGATATTCGCAATATACTGAAAACTGCGGCAGGACGTATCAAAGTCAAACCATCTGGCGGTATTCGAGACAATACACGTGCACAGATGTTTGTTGACATGGGTGTTGATCGGCTTGGCGTCAATGGTTCCAGCACTCCCAACATTTGCAGTGGAACCGGAAACAGTAACGAAAAAAGCGGATACTAAATGGTGAACTTTTATTTTATACGTTTTTTTTTACACTCTTCCGGCAGCCAACATTTTAATATTGTAATTGTTCCTCTCAAAAAACATTTATTATTACGAAATATTTTTTCTATAATGACATCGGAGAACCTGAAACGATTATTTTTGACATTGTCAGTATGAGAAAAATGATTAAAAACAAACGGGTTCTTCTAGTGGTGGAGTCAGCACGTGCTTATGGTCGTGGTATTATTGAAGGGGTTTCTCGTTACATTCAGGAATGTGGGCGGTGGACGATTCATTATGAAGAGCAAGGTATTTTGACAACAGTTCCTAGATGGTTGAAAGAATGGAAAGGTGATGGAATTATTTGCCGAACAGGTCTTTCGCCGCTTGGTTTTCATTTACGAAAATTGAATGTTCCGATTGTTGAACTTCTGGGCGATGGTCAATGTTTTGTTAGTGAGGTTCAATCGGATGCTCTTATTGCCGGAAGTATGGCGGCGGATCATTTTATTGAACGTGGTTTGCGTCATTTTGCTTATTACAGTTACGGCAACACCTGGTGGGGACAGGCACGTGGAGATTCTTTTGCGGCGGCTTTATCGCGGAAAGGTTTTGAATGTTTTACGTTACATTCGCGATCCGGTGAAAAAGCGGAAGCGTTTCCCGAATGGAAGCTGCTTTATGAAAAACCGCTTTTACGTTGGCTTTTGAAGTTACCAAAACCTGTTGGAATTTGGTGTGCTGCCGATACAATTGCCCAACGGGTTCATACTGTGGCGATGAAATCCGGTTTGGTCATTCCTGATGAAATTGCACTGCTTGGTATTGATAACGACGAACATTTGTGTAACGTTTTGACGCCGGCATTATCGAGTATTGATCCTAATTCTGTTGTGGTCGGTTACAATGCGGCAAAGCTTCTTGATACAAAAATGTCTTCGGGCAATTCAAAGGAACATTCAAAACAGAAGTTATTGCCGAGCAATCTGCCAATCAAAATTGTTCCGCAATGTCTGGTAATGCGTCAATCAACAGATGTCATTGCAGCTGATGATCCGAAAATTGTTGCGATTGCCCGATATATTCGGGAACATGCGCTCAATGGTCTTCTTGTTGCGGAAGTTGCTCGGGAATTTCGTCTTTCGAAACGGACACTCGAACGGCATTACAAAAAACTGTTTGGTAAAACGGTGGATCAGGAAATTACGTTACTACGTATTGAACAGGCAAAATTTTTGTTACGAACTACAACAATGCCGGTTGCTGATGTTGGCGAGCAAACCGGATTTGACCGCAGTTATTTTATTAAGGCGTTCCATCGAATTGTTGGTGTTTCGCCCAATGTTTATCGAAACGCCAATCGTGTCGGTGTTCTTGGGAAAGAAAATATTATTTCAAAAACACAAACTCATTAAACTTAAAACTTATTAAATTTTACAGTAAGATAATTGTAACCGTTCATGGTCATAAACATTTTCTATCTCTTGTTTTATTATTGCAACGGTTTTAATAAAATGGACAGTTATTATGAATTTTTCTTCTCCGCAACTACCAACAATTATTCTTCAAAAACTTCGGAGTCTGAAACGAACACTTCGAATTTACACGTTTTTGGACGGAACGATAACAACATGCCTTGTTGTTATTCTTTTGTTTTGGTTTGATCTGGGACTGGATCGTTTTTTTGAATTATCGCAACAGTTTCGGGGATTAACGCTTTTTCTGTTGTTGGCTGGATTGAGTTATTTTGTTTGGATTCAAATTATCCGGCGTTGTTGTGCCAATATTCGTAATGATCAGTTGGCGGCTGTTTTCGAACGTTTTACACCGTTGCTGAATGAATCGCTGATAACCGTTGTGGAACTCGGTACAGTACCGCAAACTCGAAACGAATTTAATCCGATTCTGTTGCAAAAAACTATCGCGGAAGCCGCAGAAACATTACAAAATATTCCGATTCAGAAATTTTTCCGACTAGGACGAATTGTTGGGCGGTTGGTTTTGGTGTTTATTTTAACTGGAGTTGTAACTACTTTTTTTGCAACGTTTACCGAAACTTCTGAAATTTGGTTTTCACGAAATATTCTTCTTTCGAATCGTGATTGGCCGCGCCGTTCGCAATTAATTGTGGAGGGTTTTGATGAGCGGAATGGACGAATACGGATTGGTCGCGGTGATTCTTTTACGTTAACGGTTCGTGCTAATACTGCGATGCCGTTGGTTCCTGAAACTATTCGTCTTCGTCTTGGTTCGCGAGAAAACGGTTACAGAAATATAGTGATTGATCAATTTCGAACAGAAACTCTGGAAGGAACCGACTGGCGTTTTTTTTCACACACATTTACCGAATTACTTGAGACATTACCGATTCAGGTTCGAGGAGCCGACTCAACTATTAACGATTTATTTATTGAAGTGGTTCCGCCGCCCGCATTGACAGAGATGAAATTAAAACAAAAATTTCCGGAATATCTGAAACGGAATGACCGGACGACTTCGGTAAGCGGACAGATGACAATTCCCGACGGAACCGATATTACTGTTACCGGAACAGCAAGTAAACCGCTTATCAAAACGGAAGCGGTTCTTGATCACGGCGAACCGGTGGTATTGCGGCAAAGTCCGGTTACAACTCCATTTAACACTTTGTCGTTTTTGCTTCAAAAAATCAGAAACGACACGCTTCTCGAATTTCAACTCGAAGATATTGATTTTTTGCGGAACCGTCAACCGATTCGAATTCGTTTCGGAATTGTCAAGGATCAACCGCCGACAATTACTGCGCGGCTTGATGGTATTGGAACAGCGATTACGTCCAATGCGGTGTTACCGGCTTCCGGAGAAATCACGGATGACAATGGTCTTGCCTCTGCGTGTTATCGTTTCGAAATTGAACGAGGCAATCAAAACAAGGCTTCCGAATCTGTTCAGTCGGAAAATCCATCGTTACATCAGGAAGAGAAATTACAAACGAAAACAGCAACAGTATTACCGGAAGATCGGGGATTGATTGCCATAACTGGAGTTGGGAAAGGGCAAACCGTATTCCCTTTGATGCAAGAATTTTCCGTTTCGGAAATAAGTGTTCAACCTGGTGATAAACTTTCACTTCTTCTTGAAGCGGCAGACCGATTTAATCTTGATGGTCAGGTTGGTCAAATTGGTTTGGGTCCGCGTTGGACACTTGAAATTGTTTCACCGGAGCGGTTGCTGAGTTTGCTTGAGCTGCGTGAAATTTCATTACGGCAACGTTTTGAGGTATTGATAGGCGAGACGGAGCGGACGAAATCACTGATCGAAGAATTTCCGTTACTTCCGCCCAAAGAACTTATTCAAGAAACAGAATCGCTTTCACTGAGCAATGAACCGCTTATTGATGTTGAGACTGACGAGAAATATTTGGAAGAATTGGAAGCGAGGAAAAAAAAGATGCTGGAAACAATTTCACAAGAACAAGCGGCAACCGGTTTGTACAATATTTCACGATCGTTGCGGGATACTCAAAAAGAGGTTTATGATTTACGAATGATTATTGAGTCATTTACTTTGATTCGGCGTGAAATGATCAACAACCGGATTTTCTCAGACGATGCCGAACAACGACTTGATCGGGGAATTATTCAACCGATGCAGGAATTAGTTGATACGGATTTTCCTGAGACAGATCGTGTGATTGGTCAATTGAATCAGACATTGGAGATTCGCGATCAACCGCTTCGTAACACGGCGTTGGAGCAACAAAAAACGGTTCTCAATCAATTCAGTCTTGTGATAAAAAAAATGACAACAATTCGGGATAATATGGTTTCGATGGAAAGTTTCAATGAAGCCATTGATATTTTACGTGCAATTATTAAACAACAGCAACAATTACGTAATGAAACATTGGAAGAAAAAAACAAACGGTTAAAAAATTTACTCGAATAGTTTTCTGTAACGATTCATGCAAGGACATGATATGCTGTAATTGTTTATTTAAAAATTGCGTTTTACAGAATGATACTTCACTTTGTCACAAATTAGTTTTTTGTAATTATTTAGTGGAGATTTGATAATGATTTAATTTTTCGTAATATATCAGTGAAATTTTTTTTGAATTGGTTTACTGTTGTAAATTAAAAGGTCGCCTGCCTGCTAATTTCCAAATGTAAACAAATTCAAAAATATTCCACTGATATATTACTTCGGTTTTTATTTTTAAACACAAATCATGTTAAACAACAATTTGTGTAATTTTTCACATATTGTGTCTATCTTGTCTGCTGTAGAATTCTGAAATTAATAAAAAAAATCTTAAAAAATCTTTTTCCCTACCTTGACGAATTTTCAATGCTTGCTATATTGTTTATTATTCAAAACTTTGGCGGGTAAAATACAGTAAGTTTTCCCGAAGTTTGGATACCCGTCTGGAGCAAGCGGGACATCACATTTTCACCATTTCCTCTATGAAAGGATAATGTATGTTCGTGCAAAATTTTTTTAATGTGTTCGGTTTGACTCTTTTAACACTACTTTGTTTAGTGTTATTCAGATTTTCAAACAATTTTCTTGGGAAATCCCGTTTATTTCCTAAAATCAATGTTAAAATAGGGGGGGGGGGGCACTATGGGTTTACTTTAGTGGAACTTCTAGTGGTCATTGCGATCATCGGTGTTTTGATCGCTCTTCTACTTCCCGCCGTCCAAGCCGCAAGAGAAGCGGCAAGAAGAATGAGTTGCACTAATAACCTTAAACAATTCGGTATTGCGCTACACAACTACCACGCGGTGATGGATTGCTTTCCGGGTCCTGGAGCATCTTCGACAAGTGCCTACTCAATTCAATCGCGTTTGCTTCCATTTTCTGAACAAACTCAAGTACATAATCTGATTGATTTTAAAGTAGCACCTCATGTATATGGAGGTCCTACGGGCTATACAGCCTATCTCAATCCAAATTTACTTCCGGTAGCACAAACACAGGTTTCAATGATGCTTTGTCCCAGTGAACAATTTCGAGGGTTAATTGCAAGTGATTATGCTCCAGCGTCAGAATACGGAGGAGCTGATTCGCGTTTATCTCCTTTAAATTATGTTATGTGTTCCGGTTCCGATATGACTACCGCAATGGCATTAGCAACCGCTAAAGTACCAACGAAAAATTCAGGCGGTCTTTTTCATCTTGAATCTAACTACGGTGTCGAAGCGATTACTGATGGAACAACCAACACGATGGCGATGTCAGAATGTATCGTTGGCGAAGGAGGCGAAAGTAATATTAGCGGTCCTACTGTAAGTGAAATCATGGCAGAAAAAAGACATGGACGGCTATATGTTATGCATAGCTCCTATTCAGATGCTGTTGTCCAGTCGGACAAAACAGCTGCGGATGTTGCAGGACATGTTGATACAACTACTTGGGTTCCCAATCGTTGTACAACTTGGCTTATTGGTCGTTTTCACATGACAACCTATAGCGCATTCCATGAACCCAATTCAATCTATCCTTCTGTTCTCATTGAACACATAAATTATGGTTATTTTGCTGCACGTAGTTATCATCCATCAGGAGTTAATGTTCTCTTGGCTGATGGTAGTGTTCGTATGGCTCCAAATACAATCAACTTGAGTGTCTGGCGTGCATTGTCAACCATTGCCGGAGCAGGAGGTCCTACATTTACAGGAGATACAGAACCTGTAAACGTTAATTTCTGAAATGTTTTTGTATAATTTTGTGACTATTCACAAAATTATACAAAAAAGGTAGGTGACTTTTCTCCGTAAATGTTGCCTACCACAAAAAAAATCTCTACTGAATAGATACAAATATAACGTTACATTTCCGAAAAAGATCCGGGATTTGTTACGCGAAGTACCAATTTTACTACATTTTTTGTTTCGGAAATCGGGAACAGAATATTGTTAATCTGTCCGGTTTCCTGATTTCACCATTTTTTTGAAAGGACAATTATTATGAAACGAACAATTTTAACAATTGTTAGTGTTGTGTTTGCTGTTGCCATGTTCGCACTTGGAGTGTCCGCTGTTTTGGCGAATAAACCAAGTGAAG
>JAITBS010000317.1 GCA_031283515.1 Planctomycetaceae bacterium | reverse complement strand
TGCGGAGAGATCAATTGAGAAACCTTGAAAAATCTCATTGATCAAATGGATGCCCAAGTTAATATTGCCAGACAAAACGGTAATAAACTTCAATGGTCTGGTTCTCCCATACTCGGTTGTTTTTTCATTTCCGTCCGTCAACAGGGGCAAGTCGGCTAGCACCGTATTGTTTAAAACGTTTCGGCGAAACGTTGACTACCTCTTCTTAAAAAAATCGTCACTTAATAAAACATCAATCAAGTGATCGCAAGAAGTACATCTGCGTAAATCTGCGGACAAATCTACGAGAATCAGCGTAACTAGCGGACTGGAAATAGACAAACGATTTAGCGGAATGACTGACGTTCAGCCATTGCATCGGCAAGCATTTCCTTGTTGGCAAATTGTAAATCGCTGCCGGTTGTAATACCGCGAGCTAATCGAGTGATTTTGGGTTTTACCGGAACAGATTCCAACTGCTTGATAATATAAAGAGCCGTCGAATCACCTTCGATTGTTGGGTTGGTTGCCATAACAATTTCAGTAAATGAACCTGTTTTAATGCGTTCCACAAGTGCTGCAATTGTCAATTGATCGGGACTAATTTTATCAAGCGGAGCAATACGCCCAAGAAGAATATGATACAACCCATCATAACGTCCGGTTTGTTCCAATGCGATCAGATCACGCGGTTGTTCGACAACACAGAGAATTGTTTGATTTCGTTTGGGATCACGGCAGATTTCGCAAAGTTCTTGTTCCGTTAAATTGAAACAATGCTTACAATATCGGACATTTTCTTTAACTGCGTAGATTGCATCGGCTAATGCAAGAGCGTCTTTTTTTTCGATTTTGAGCAAATAATAAGCAATCCGTTCGGCAGATTTTTTACCGACTCCGGGCAATTTCTCAAATTCTTTGATCATCCGTGTTACGGATTCTGTCAACTCGGACATTGTATTTCAGATCGGAATAAATAATTGGGAATTTCTAAAAAAAACGCGCCTTAGCGATTGGGAATACCGGCAACTCTTCTTAACAAAACAATTTATTAATTTACAACCAACACGGACTCATGTCAATTGGTGTTATTTTACGTTTTGGTGCGATGTTTCAGAAAAATGTTGCCTACCAGTTGATTATGCCAGCTTATCTAAATTAACAACAATTTGTGAATACGAAGGAAATTTTTTGAAAATTGGGGTTTTCTGGAATTAAAAATTAGTGTAAACTGCCCATTCTTGAAAGAGGGTGTTCGATAAACGCCTCAAATAAACGTATTAAAATTATAAGGAGGGATTTTGGGCATGGAGGCTCGTTTTTTTTCTTGCATTTTCCAACGTGGTTGCGTGATTGCTCAGATACTGGTATTTTTGTTTCTGACCGCAGGAGCCCGGTATGAAACAACAAATTTCACCGTCGATAACGCCCCAACTCCCAAACTTGCTCAAGAATTTTGTGAAACCGCAGAACAATGTCGTTCGGAATTAGCACTTCTTTGGCTTGGTGAAGTGCTACCCGATTGGGCGTCAAAATGCACGATTACAGTTCATGTTGGTAATCATCTTGGTGCCGGCGGCGCAACCTCGTTTGTTTTTGATAATGGTGAAGTTTACGGTTGGGAAATGGAAATTCAGGGTTCCGCTCAACGTATTCTCGATTCTGTGTTGCCCCACGAAATTACCCACACAATTCTCGCAACCCATTTCCGTAAACCATTACCGCGTTGGCTTGACGAAGGTGCAGCAACCTCTGTTGAACATAATATTGAAAAAGAAAATTATCGGCGAATGTTGTTGAATTTTCTGAGCGAAGAAGTCCGAAAAGGATTGCCATTCAAGCAAATGGTCGCACTCAAAGAATATCCTGCCGATCCTATGCCGTTTTACGCTCAAGGTTTTTCGGTTGTTGAATACTTACTTCTGCTGGGACACAAAATGGATTCTTTCGAACATCGCCGACTCCTCGCTTTTGCCAAAACCGGAATGGATTCAAACAATTGGCAAGACGCCTTGCAAAAACATTACAATATTGACAGTCTTGGTACATTGCAGCTCAATTGGGTTCAATGGGTTAATACCGGTTTTACTATTGAGAAAAATTTACCGTTCGTAGCAGAAACAAATGAAAAAGAATCGAAAAATTTACCGGAAAACAATTTATCGGTAAATCAATCAATTATGTTAGTCAGTGCGAAACCGGCGTCAATTCAGCAAAAATATGGAAAATCCATTTATGAGAAAACTGTTGAGAAAACTGTTGAGAACGCGGTTGAGAAAACGGTTGAGAAAACGGTTATGAACGCGGTTCAACCCGTTCCGGCAAAAATCAAAAAGGTGTGCAATGGCAGTTCTCAATAGAAAACGCAAGAACAAAACTAAATGCACTGTATCCCAAAATTAAAGACCAACAAAGCACTCGTATGTTTAGAAACTAATTATTGTTACTATACTGCCGAAATGGAAACAATAATTGTAACTCAAATACGTAAAGAATACAAGAATTACCGTCAAAAGGGTAACATGCAATATCACCGCCGCGATTGTTTTCAATGTTAAGACAATCGGCGTATAATTGATACATTCCGGTTGCATACGCCGTGCGGACTTTCCAAATAATATCGTCAACAGAATATTTGAAATTAATGTTCGGATTCGATGCGTTCAGGAAGCTACATTTAGAATATTTCATCGAATAATTTTAAAGTGTTAATCCCCATTATTTTTACTAACATTTTTTTCTTTGTAACCGTTCAC
>JAITBS010000295.1 GCA_031283515.1 Planctomycetaceae bacterium | reverse complement strand
CCGCATGTTAATAAAACTTCGCCGATTATCTGATACTTCCAGCCGTTTGGCAAGAACAGACCCGATTTTTTTCTGAAATGGCAATGATTCAAGTTTAGGACGAATTGATGGTGTAGGGGAAAATTCAAAGGATTTCTGTGTTTTTGAGGGCAGTTACGGCAGAATTGGGCACGTCTGGTGATAAAAACCACTTGTCAGATGACAAAAAAATGGTCTGATAAATGACAGTGTTGAATGACAGTTTTGATAGTGTAAAGTGTTGAGAGCGGAAAGTGTTGCAAGCGGAATATATTTTACTTTGCCATTATTGGGTTTGATATTTCAGTGAAATTTTTATTTTTCTTACGCCCGGAAAAGGCAACATAGAGTTGATAATGAATCGTTGATTATTGCCATTGAGGTAATAATTCCGCTTGCGACATTATCAACTATTCACCACTTGCAATGTTCCACAATTCAGTGTAAGATAATCCTCTCAAAAATTTTTCACGCCAATCACCAAAAAATAAATTATACTCATAACCTCAATAATCCGGTTTCGTTTTTGACAAAATAGTTTTGTGTAAAGAGTATAAAACAATTCATAACTATTACGAATTACGAATTGTTAATGTTAAAATCGTTAATGTCCACATGTTGTTAAACCTAATTTGAATCCAAAAATTATGAACACGAAAGTATTGTATTCTGTTTTCAAACGTAATTTCGTCGGTTATCTTTCCAATCCAACCGGTTACGTTTTTATTTGTGTTTTTGTGTTGCTTAGTTCGATTGCGGCGTTCCTGCCGGACGAATTTTTCAACGCCAATCTCGCCAACCTCGATCAACTCAATCTTTGGTTCCCGCTCATCATGTTGGTTTTTGTACCGGCAATCACGATGGGTATTTGGGCGGATGAACGCCGGCAAGGAACCGATGAACTACTGCTCACTATTCCGGCAAGCGATTTCGATATCGTTCTCGGTAAATTCAAAGCGGCAGTGTGTATCTACTCCGTCTCGCTTCTCTTTTCGTTCATCTGCAATTTACTTATCCTAAAATATCTTGGTATGCCGGATACCGGACTTTTTATTTGTACGTATATTGGATACTGGTTTGTCGGTGTTTCCATGATTTCTATTGGCATGGTAGCGTCATTTCTGACCGGTAATCTTACTGTTGCGTATATTCTCGGTACAATCTTTTGTTCACCTTTAATTGCCCTGCAATGGATTGACGCTTCGCCTGTACCGGCAGAAACCGCCCAACTCCTAAAAAGTTTCGGCATCGCCTCACAATTCGAACTCTTCGGACGCGGTATTATCAACTTCTCAAGTATTTTATATTTTGCAATGATTACTTCGACAATGCTTTATTTAAGTATGGTCATGATCGGACGACGACACTGGACAGCGCATCAAAAATGGATTGGTACTTTTCATTTCTCACTCCGTTCCATTTGCCTGCTTATTCTCGGTCTGAGTTTGTGCTTTATCTTTCGGCAATACGACCTACGAACCGACCTCACCGAAGAAAAATTAAGTACTCTGTCTCCAGAAACCATTAAACTACTGCAACATCTTAAACCGGAATATCCTGTTGTTATTGAAGCGTTCCTAAGCCCCGATGTACCGGAATCACACGTCCAAACACGACTCGATATCCTCTCCATTCTTGACGAAATTCAATCAAAATGCGGTAAAAATGTCGCTGTTCGGATTTTCAATATCAAACCCAATACCGAAGAAGCTCTTATCGCCAATCAGCGTTACGAAATTAAACCGCAGGAAGTTTCATTCGCCGCACGAGGTAAACGCGAACTCAAAAGTATTTTTCTTGGTGTTGCGTTCCGTTCGGGACTGAACTCGTTGACGTTACCGTTTATTGATCGCGGACTCTCTGTCGAGTATGAATTGGTTCACGCCCTGTACGGCGTAACAACTCCACAGAAAAAACGTATCGGTATTCTCAAAACAGATGCCCCGCTCTTTGGTAAGTTTGATATGCAAACGTTTTCAATGTCACCACAGTGGCAAATTATCGATGAATTACAACGTCAATATACTGTTGTTGAAGTTGATCCGGTTGAACCGATTCGCGATAAATTCGATGCATTGCTCGCCGTGCAACCTTCGGCATTGGGACCGGCAGAAATCGATAATTTTATTGATGCCGTTAAACGTGGACAACCGACGGTGATTTTTGAAGACCCATTACCGGTTTATGTCCGCAGTGTCGCCGGAACCGCCGAACCGCGTCAACCGCCGTCGCAAATGATGATGATGATGGGACGGCAAACACCCAAAGGTGATATCAGTCCGCTCTGGACTCTTTTGGGCGTAACAATCGACGGAACTCAAGCAATTTGGCAAGAATATTCGCCGATACGAAAATTAGCTCAAATTCCCAAAGGATTCGTCTTTTTGGATCGGAGTTTGGAAGTTGAACGAAAAGTCCTGCCGTTCAACATTGATGATCCGGTTTCCGCTTCGTTACAATATGTCATGTTGCCGTTTCCCGGACATATCACCAAGTCACCGACACCGGAAAGTTCTACATTTACCGTAACATCGTTGCTCTATACGTTTCAGCAACCGGCAGGAACTGTTCAGACACGAGCGGTGATGCAGGGACTTGGCAATGGAACATGGGAACGATCATGTATTGCGGAAGATCGACCGGAAGAATTAGCGGTTCGGATTCGGGGAGAGTTGCCGCCGCCGCCTGCTCTGGAATTAAAAGAAGGTGAAACTCCAGTAAAACCGGAACCAACCAAAATCAATATCTTGCTTGTTGCTGATATTGATATGCTTTCCGATGCCCTCTTCAGTTTACGGCGAATGGGAAACGAGCCAGGCGCAGGAATTAATCTGAATTTTGATAACGTTACATTCGTACTAAATGCCATCGACAGTGTCGCCGGAGATGAACGTTTCCTCGCAGTGCGTAACCGGAGACCCAAACACCGAACCCTTTCAAAATTCGATGAAAATACCGATGATATCCGAAAAGTTACCAATGATAAACGTAATGCGTTGCAAAAACAGTTCGATGCACAAACCGAAACAGAAGAAAAAGAACTGACGGATAAAATGAAGGAACTCGAAAAAGGACTCAAGGAAAAAACGGTCAATGAAGATGAAGCGTTGCGAAAATTAGGCGTGGCAATGGTTACCGCCCAAAAACGACTCAATTCCGCAAAAGAAAAACAACAACGTGAATTAAATATCCAACTCGAAAAAGCTGATGTTGAACTAAATGAAAATATCCGCCGAATTCAAGGACAATACAAACTCGCTGCTGTTACCTTGCCTCCAATTCCTCCGCTCTTGATCGCACTAGGCGTCTTTTTTGTTCGGAAAATTCGCGAAACCGAAGGGATTCCGCAATCAAGACGTAAAAAATAAAAAACGTAATGTATTGCCGTTCCGGTTGTAGAACACAACCAAAATTCAGATTGTCCGAATAATAATGGGCGGAAATTCTCTCCGCCCATTTTACTGTCCCAATATTTTTTAAAATTCCAATGAATCTTGATCCCGATAAATTAAATTCATTGCGAGAACTCGTTAATTTATTCGCATCGAATATTGCACAGTATAAGAACATGGAATATGACGAGTCGAATGTTCGCGTTGATTTTATCGACAAGTTTTTTGAATTGCTCGACTGGGACGTCCGCAACGAACAAGGCTTTTCAGAAACTCATCGCGAAGTTATTCGCGAGTTCAAAATAAAAAAATCCGGCGGACAAAAAATTCCCGATTATTGTTTCAGAATCAGTCCGTCGCAGTTTTTTGTCGAAGCGAAAAAGCCGTCAGTCAATATCAAAGACAACGCAGATTCGGCAATTCAATTACGCCGTTACGCTTACACCGCCAAGTTGCCGCTCTCAATTCTAACCGACTTTGAAGAGTTCGCCATTTACGATACACGAATTAAAATCAACAAAAACGATAAAGCGTCAACAGCGAGAATTTTTTATTGCACCTTCAACGAATACGAACAACATTTTGATTACATTTATAACCTGTTTTCAAAAACCGCAATCCAAAAAGGAAGTTTTGAACGTTACATTATCGCCAATAAAAAC
>JAITBS010000213.1 GCA_031283515.1 Planctomycetaceae bacterium | reverse complement strand
CACGGTATTAACAGAAACGCAAGTTACTACCTCGAAACTCCAACCGTAGTAAGTTATACATCATTATGGGCAAGTTGGTCCAGTGCGCCGAATGAACCGCCAACCGGTATTAGACCATTTGAAGCTAATGACGTTGATGAACTAATACTTGGCGGAACCCCAACTGGTCAACCATTTTCCGCAGGAATTACATGGACTGCTAACGTAACAAAACCACCTATCGTTGGCGGTGGACAAATTGCATTTAATCAATTAGTTAATGGTACTTATTTACGATATATTGAAGGTATATCAGCAGCTGTTGAAAAGGCATGTTACACAAATGGGAATTATGTATTAGATGACACATTTCCCTATAGTAATATAGTTTCTGTCCAAAATACATTAATTAATGATGATTCACCAGGAACAGGAGAATTAGAAGAAACATCATCTAATTTTTCCCAACCTTTCAATAAATATACCGCTCATTTTTCATTTCAAACTTATCTGATTTACCAGCCAGCTGGTAATGATTCTAAATGGGTTACATTAGGCGTGATCTATTGGGGGTGGAATGCTACAGCAGTGTATAGTCAAGGAAGTTGGGGAGTAACGTCAGGAACTACAACAGGTGGAGGCACAGGAACCACAACATCCATTCTTCCGACATGGAATGACAATGTTCAAGGTCGCCACGGTTGGACAACTTATTAATTAGATTGGGGGTTATCATGACAATAATACTCATTTGTTTAATGAA
This sequence comes from Planctomycetaceae bacterium, assembly GCA_031283515.1. Lineage (GTDB taxonomy): Bacteria > Planctomycetota > Planctomycetia > Pirellulales > Thermoguttaceae > WRKP01. The sequence goes on along the minus strand of JAITBS010000213.1, from coordinate 2,734 downwards.
TTTAATTATGCTATGGAACACGAATACGGATGCTGGTGAAAACGAGCAACTTAATTTCACTGTTCCTGAAACCAAAGATATTCCTTGGGAAGACAGAGACCCCGAGTTTTATCGTGAGGTGTCTGGCGACAGATACTATCGCCATCTTACTGCACATGGTGATTACTCCAAATTAAAATTGATTGTCCGCTCCAATAGAAAGGAGTATTACCGAGAAAGACCTGTTTATGTCAACTTTTGGGTGAGAAATGATTCGGATGGAGTTGTCCATCTCTTTAATCAATCTATGGAATGTATTTTTCTTTGGAAATTGGTGCATTCTCAACAAGGAAAGGTGTCTTACACTTCTTTGGGAGAAGAAAGAATATTACCATATAAAAAGAATCCTCCACTTAAAATAAGTCCTGGCGGCGGAGGTAAAGGATACCGTTTTCGTAAATTAAAACCGGGAGAAGAAATGGAATTACGTGGTCAAGTTAATCTTAACAGATACTTCGATATATCACTTCCCGGTGAATACCAATTGATATGCCCTTTACTCAATCTTATCGACAGACAAAGATATGATCCCTCTTTACAGTCAAATACGTTGGTTTTTCGAATTCTGGATCAACCTGTTCCCGAAAGTGAAAAAGAGAATATGGCAACAGAAGATGAGATTTTACACCATCATTATTGGGATTTGAAATTTACCAACCCGCCTCGTGGTGAAGAAATTTTTGAACAAAAAAAAGAACCGAAAAATATTTTCTACATTTTTAAAAACGGTAAAGAGATAGAAAGTGAGGTGTCTCCTTATATTTACAATCAGCAACGTGCAGAAGCAGAAAAAAGAGAAACAAAAAAATTCAAACCCCAAGAACAAGATAAAGGAACTAAATAATGAAACATCAGCATAACACAAAATATTTTATCGTCTTGTTTGTGTGGAAAAATGTGTTTCAACAACATAAACGAGGTAAATTTATCAATAACGATTCAAGTATTGACCGTGATTTTACGTTTCGATTTACGGTTGATGAGATGTATATTGATCTGGATGTTCATATTGCTTGGGCGGATTTTACTTTGTATGTTGATTCTCCCAATCCGGACAATCCTGATATTATTTTTAATAACGCTATTAAAAATCCTTGAATAAAAACATATTTTAGAATTACTGTGCTACAATTTTAAACATTACTTTTAATAGGAAGGTAAATAACATGCAAAAAAACACATTCGTCTTTGTTTTCAGTTTTGTTTTTTCTATTTTCACGGTCATGAATATTCATGCAGAAACAAAAATTTTACTGCCGGAACATTTTTCTGATACAATTAAAGAGATTGAATTTGAAAAGATTGTCAAAATTATTGACGTTGCCAATAATATTATTGACTTGAGTTCTCAGGGAAAGGCTAAAGATATTGCGGCAATATTTGCTAACGACCAAAATCGATTCGATGTATCGGTTCAGCTCTATTTTATGAACGCCCCACCAATTGTTAAAACCAACCTCTTGTTTCGTTGGATTATAATATCATTTGTTGATAATAGAACTCATGAAGAAATGTTTTGGAAAGAGTTTAACCGGCGGAATCTTGCATTGGAATTTGAACAGGCAGATGAATTTCGAAAGAAATATTATACAACACCGAAATCCATCTTTCAGATTAATGTCAGTTATAAAACCTCTGATATTTCCGGTAACGGCACAGATATTACCAGCCAACATCCGAGGTTACTGGCGGTTCAACATGTATTTGGGATAGATCGACTTATTATTACCTTTAAACATGACTTTTCTACCCTGTATTTGTATCGATATCCTAAATTTGAAGATGGAGAAGAGCAGATTCTTTCCGTCCATTGGGATAAAAATGGAACAATTACAAAAACAGAGATTGATACACTTAAACAACTAAAAACAAAACTCATCAAGGATGAAGTGTTAGAGGACTTCTTGATAAATTTTCCAAGAAATTTGGAATAAAAAGTTGTTTACTGAAACAAATGGTCATACGGTGAATTTTCTTGCGGATGATGCCCATCAAATTGCCGAATATCCCAAACCTTGTACAATCCGTTTCAAAATTGAAGAGTTAGGTAATGGGCAGAATGAGTAAATCATTGAGTCTGAAGAAAACAGGAACAAAAAATAACCAACACCAAAATAATGAAACATCAACATAATACAAAATATTTTATCGTCTTGTTTATGTGGAAAAATGTGTTTCAACAAAACAAACCGACAGGACTTATCAATAACGATTCAAGTATTGACCGTGATTTTACGTTTCGATTTACGGTTGATGATATGTATGTTGATCTGGATGTTCATATTGCTTGGGCGGAAGTACAAGTACAGTTTGCCGGTCAAGGCGGGTTTAAGCATACAACTACAACCGATACGCAAAGTACAGATAATACCGTCGTTGTCGGACAAAAAGTGAAAGCAAAACTGGAATATGACCCAACTGTTACGCTTTTAAGTGAAACGTGGGCAATTCCAACCGGTGGAAGTTATGTAAAAAATTATATTACGAATAACAACACCGGAACTGTTGTCAATCACACATCAAGTGATTATACGGCAAATACTTTTGAGTTTTATTATACCAGTACTTCAACCACTGGTCAGATAAGCATTAATTCGATTTTCGCCGATCCCAATGGATATTCGCACGGTATTAACAGAAACGCAAGTTACTACCTCGAAACTCCAACCGTAGTAAGTTATACATCATTATGGGC
>JAITBS010000150.1 GCA_031283515.1 Planctomycetaceae bacterium | reverse complement strand
TGTGCAAAGGCGGCAACTGCTGCGAATAGGAATACGAAACAAGATAAAATATATTTTTGTATTGTCATAACACAGTTCAACGAATTAACAGTTAAAAATTATCGAAACCGACCTTCACTAATGGCATCAAACGGATCAAGACGGCATGCTTTGATCACCGGTAACAGCGAACCGGTACAACAGCAAAACAACGCACCCGAAGATACAAACAACACTTCACGCAACGAAAAACTAATGTGAACGGTAAAACCATTCATTAACACCCATTTCAGAATACCTCCGAGAATGAACGTTACCAATACAGAAACGATACCGATACAAACTGAACGGAAGAAAATAAAACAACCAATTCCGGCTTTGGAAATTCCCATGACGCGAAGAATACCAATCGTACCGCGTTTTCTATCCGTCGAATCTTGCAACACAAAATAAACAGTAAAAACGCCAAATAAAAAAACAACAAAACCGACAATTTGTACCAATAAATCCAATGAATGACTTTGGTTACGGATTTCAACAATACGCAATTGTTCCGTATGTAATTCCATTGTCTTATTTTTGTATTTTTTATTCATTTTAAGTTGCTCAAATTTTTCGACAACTTTGGAAACGCCGTTAATTGTTTTTGCGAAACCGAATGCAGTTGTGAATCTCGGTTCTTCCGGTATTGCAACAAATTTTTTCTTTATAACATCATACACCGCTTTACCGTGTTCTTGGGCGTAAAAATAGGATAACATTCGGGCTGGCACAACAGCAATTTTCCCCGTAATTTTCACCATTTTTGAATCAACAGCATTGGTTTTCGGTGTTACCGTTTTAACCGTTAATTCAACAGAATCATTCAATGATTCTGTAACAACAGTATCCGTTTTTACTTCATTGTTGGGAAACATTACAAAATAGGGTTCATTTTTTTCGGTGAAAAACTCTTCTTGTTTCAAGTAATTCCTAATCCAATTATCCATCGGCAGTGTAACACCAAGAACAGTATATTCTTCTGCCGGTAAATCGTTGACTGGTTTTATTTTCATTTTTTTGGGTTGATTCCAAGAAATTACCGCGACTTCCGCACCGTCACCATAACCGGCTTGTTCGGCAATTTTGTCGTTATCACGCGGTTCTAAAATTCCCCATTCCCTGTCTTTGGTAACTTTTTCACTGATGTAATACACCAACAAATCATCGAACACTTTATCATTCAATAATCCGTCGAATAACCCGCCGAATGTTTTATCGTTTCCATTAACTTCTCTTACCGTTAAATTGAACACATTGCTAATCTCTTTCCGAAATTCTTCTGAAATCGGAGTGTTTTTATTTGTGAACAATAAATAACCGGCATACGATTCTTTCGGTTGCGGTTTTGCCGAAGTCCATCCGTAACGCAATACTTGATGTCCGCTCTTGTAACGTTCAATATCAAGCGTCAACTCAAAAGGAACATAAGTAACTTTTCGTTCGTGTTCGTTTGCAAAAATACAGGAAACCTCAAGTTTTGTCTGATCAATGGATTGGTTGTTGTCTTCGGCGTTACGCTTTACGTGTAAAGTTATCCGATCTCCACATTTAACGTTCAATATTTCAGCAATATCTTGTGAAACAGCAATTTGCGGGGCTGTACTTTTATATTCCGGTATGCCGATTTTATAATATTTCAATCGCGGATCACCTTGTCCTGTAGGATTAAGTTTTACGGATGTCACAATATTCTTACCGAATGAAAGTTCTGCTTCCTCTGTGGTATCTGGAAGTAATGCGGTTAATTCTGGAAGGACTTGTTGTAACTCGTTCATTTCTTTAATGTTCAAGGGCATAAAAAACCTAATCAAACAACCGGTTGGACTCTCTTCCAATTGGCGGTAAAGTTCGTTAATATGTCCATTCGTTAATCCAAGTAACAATAAAATCGGTAAACAAATACCCGACACAATAGCAACCTGTTGTACCATTGCAAAACGTAACCGATACAAGTCGAACAAGGTTAATTCTATGTAATACCGTAATCTGTCAAACATGACTCGATGAAAAAACAGGATTTAATGTAGCAATATTATTGATTATTCCCGTTTTACCTTTCGGTTCCATTTCGATAATTTGGTTGGAAAATTCTTTTGCCAATTCGGTATCATGTGTTATCATCACGATAGCCGATGAAGTCAATTGCCGTAACTGTTTTAATGCATTTCTTGCCAATTCGCGGTTCAATGCCGAAGTCGGCTCATCAACAAAAACAATTTCCGGCGAATGAACAACAGCTCTTGCAAGTACAACCCGTTGAAATTCACCGCCGGAAAGTTTATTGATTCTGGCGTTGGCAATACGTTCCTTTTTTTCTGTTTCGGCAAGTCCAAACGTTTGTAACAATTCCGCAACACGTTTACTGCTGTCTGTACCGGAAACACCATTTAACCGTAACGGAACGGCAATATTTTCGGATACTGTTAGGAACGGCAAGAGTTCGCCGCTCTGTAACGCAAAACCGATGGATTGACGCCGTAACTGTTCAATGGTCTGTTCATCTCCGTGTTGCCACAAATCGGCAAGGTTTACCGTTTCGCCGTTGTGTTTTGTTATCCGAAACAGTTTTATTTCTTTCGGATGCGATGGTTTTCGTAACAATCCGAGTAACGTCAGGAGTGTGGTTTTTCCGCAACCGCTCGGACCTAAAATAGTCGTAAAACATCCGGCGTGAAATGTAAGCAATCGATCCACAATCACCGTAAAAGTGTCGCCGCTCTCAATATCCCGTAACACGTGTTCCAGACCGTCTATTTCTAAAATCAAACGTTGCATTCTCATTAAGGATCATTAAGGGGCTAATACATCTACTGGACTTATAAATAAGTACGAATCATTTTCTTGTACCCCTAGTCTTTTTTTATACTCGTCAGGTAATTCAAGCGGTGTCCATTTTCCTTCAGTATTTTTCTTCATACGTTCTGAAATTGATTTCAACTGGGCAATCCAATTTTTCCTCGCTGTATCGGATCTCTTGCTCAAAGAATCAACAGACTCCTCCAAAATAGTCAATTTCAGAGGGAAGTCACGATACAGATATTCATTGATTAACATATTATTATTATTTATTTTTATTTCTTCTACTTCTCCTCCTGTTGTTTGTGCTGCAACAAATAGTTTTATTGCATCTCTAATAACCGTTGAATTATACGATTTTTTTTCAAGTTACTCCAAGTAAGTAACTAACCTTTTAAGTGCAGCGATAAAATTATCTGTAACTGATTTTAATAGCATTACTCTTTTGTAAGCGGTAGGATATCAATCGCTGTCTTGGTTACTGGCATACCCTATTTCAACAGGATTTGTTATCTCGCCCTGAATGTCCCAAATATCAGCACTAATAGGCGAATCAGATTTCTTATTAGGGTATAAGTAAGTGGCTGTTTTTATCCCTTCAACAATATCTTTGTATATTTCACCAATTATCTCATCACTGTTATCATTGTTCGGTTTGACATTTAACTCTTTATAAAGCCGACTCTTCATTT
>JAITBS010000124.1 GCA_031283515.1 Planctomycetaceae bacterium | reverse complement strand
TTCGCAAGTAATAGCCTCAGATTCTGTTCCAAACCGGAAACGTCGCCGTCATGAATCTGTTGCTGCATGTTGAATATCAAAGGTTGTACCTGTTCGACTGGATAATAACTGTAAGCATTCAACAGGTATTTCGAAAACGAAATTCTTACTTCCGAGTTCGGAATGTCAAGCGTGTACAGCGTTTGCATACCTATCGCCGTTTTATGTTTAATCGTTAAATATCCCGTCTGAAACAATAAAGGAATCTCACCAATATTAACAGGATCATAACTGTCAAAAGAACTGGAATCCGTATCAATAGATTCCAGTATCGGCTTGATTTGGTTACGGTTTTTAAGTATGTCAATCAGAAAGGTCGGTGTGCCGGTACGAAACCAGTAATTATCAAATTCTCGGTTGTTGAAAAATAATAACGTCGAAAACGGATTATAAACCAATGTCTTACCATCCCATGAATAACCATTGTACCACGCTCGGATCTCGTTCAATAATTCGATGCTGTTCACATTTTTATATCCGGCAACTTCATCAATATAATCCATAAAATAATGTTCCAATTCCGCCTGTGTGTAACCGCAAATCGCAACATAATTCCAATTTAATGAAATATCATTGAGATTATTCAATGCCGAAAAAACCGAAACACCGGAGAATTTTGAAACTCCCGTCAAAAAAATAAAACGAATATGATCGTCGGACGCTTTTAATACTTGATAAAAATCATGAAGAATGGTTTTATTCGCCGTCAGGGTCTCAAGATTCGATAAATGATCGGTAATGGGTTTGTCGTATTCGTCAACCAGTATTACAACCTGTTGTCCGGTAACGCGATGTATTTCAGTAATTAATGTCCCAAATTGAAAAGCGTATGGTGCTTCTAATAAGGGCAATTTATATTTATTTGCGATAGATTTTACAAAAGCAGTAAGCGATTGTTCTAATTCGGCAGGAGTTTTGAAGGCAATATTTCCGAAATCCAACCGTATTACCGGATACTGTTGTGTCCAATCCCATTGGTCATAGATAAAAAGTCCTTCAAATAAACCTTGGCAACCACTAAATAACGCATCCAGTGTGCTCACCAACAAGGATTTACCGAAACGGCGGGGACGAGATAAAAAATAAATTCGTCCGGAAGTAATCATTTTGTGAATACTTTCTGTTTTATCCACATACAAATAGTCGTTTTTACGTAAAACAGAAAAAGACTGAATTCCGATAGGTAATTTCTTCATCATCACTCCTCAATTCATTTGCAAAGGCAATTATTTTTTGTTACGTAAGCGGGATTAAACATGGAATTTTCACATCGGATAATTCATCCAAGAGTTACGATATTGATTTTTACTCAAGATCGACACTCATATACATTACCGCACTTTAAAATTTTATTTTATTGAAACACATTATCAAGTGTCATGAGTAACTGTAACGATGGTTTATCGTTTATTTTTTTCAAACCAACTTTGTAAGAGTAATTGCCGGTCAGTGGGTTTAGCTGCTGGTTGGCGGTCATTTTTGTCAGAACCGTGTTCAACACTCCAACCGTCCCATTCTCGGAAAGCGTGGTATGACCAATCCCAACCTTCTTCTTCAAAAATCTCAATACAGTCCTTCAAATACCGATAAGCACTGCCATTCGGTGCCCACCGGATTGCACTAAATTCACCAATGTAAATCGCCACACCATAATCTTCGGCAAACTCAATCGTATGCCGTAATACATGACGTAACGCTTTTTTGTCCCAGAGTTTACCGTTGATTTCACCGGGGTAATTCAATCCTACCGGAGTATCGTACACTCCTTGATGAGTGAATTGATGCGGAACATACATGTGAACACTGTACACCACATTGGGAACTTCCTGGCAATCAAATGGTTCAAACCATTCGAGCGTTTCAGGATTGCCCCAAGGAGCCGCTTCAATCACAATTGCTTTTTGCGGATCAATTTTTCGTATCGTTTTTGCGGTTTTTAAAGCGAGTTCACGCCAATTCAAAATATCCTTATTTTCAGGCATATTCCCTTCAACCGGTTCATTGAGAAGGTCATAAGACCAAATCATTTTGGCATTTTTATAACGTTTTGCTAAACGTTCCCAAAGGTCAACGAAAGTATCTTGCCATTTCTTTTCCTGAAAAAGCCGCATGACACTTCCTTCTGTTTGCGGCAACCGGCCGCCTGGTGGAGTGTGAAGATCAAGGCAAACGTAAACGCCATATTTTTCACATTCCGGCAACATTGCATCTAGTTTTTGACATTCTTTTTCGAGCCATACGTTAAATTGTTCAACATCAGCAGTATCAGCGGGACCGTTAGGAAAACCAGCCCAAGTCAACTGCCAACGAACATGGTTCGCTTTCCACTGACCACCCAAAACTTGAATATCTTCTGTTCCGAATTTACCAGTCGAAATCATCGCTCCACGCAAACGGGGAAGATGATGACCCTTGTAAACGATTTTTTGTTCAGAGTTATTTTCAGAGTTGTTTTGGAAATTATTTTGAGAATCTTTTTGGAAATTACTTTGAGAATTACTTTCGGAATCCTTTTGTCGGGAGCGTCGTTTTCCAATTACGGTTATTTCAAGATCATCAATACGAACAAGTCCTGTTGTATTTTCGAGTCCGAGAATGAGAGTTGCGGAGGTGATATTTTTTGGAACAGCAGTATCAAAGCGGACAGTTTGCCAATCGAAAGTTCCGAAAAGATTATTTTGTTGGAGCCAATATTTACCGTCCGGCGTGTCGAGAACCAGCATCACTTTAATTCCGTTCCATGAATTGGGCGGCGTTATAACATGATTTGCCTTAACTTTTGCGGTTACTTTGAGTCGGTTACCGGATAATTTTTCAATTGATAATTGTTTTGATGCTGAAGCGTTTTTATCTTGCCCTTCAGCCGGAAGATTCACCTGAACGGTGTTTTCAAATAATGAAACGTATTTTGGATTCGATACCGACCAACCTTCCGGCAATTTTTCGCCGTCAAATGATTCATGAAAAACAATATCACCAATTTTCACTTCATTATTTGTATCATCGGCAACTAATGGTAAAACAAAAATATTCAATAACAGGCATAACAAAAAAATTCGAAACATAAAATTCTCCATTTATTGGAATTATTGATAATGATTCACTGTAACTGCCTATTTTCCGTATCAACTCTACGAATGGTTACGATATTCATAAACGCAGGGTGAAGCAGTGCATAAACTGGGAGTAATCTACGGACAAACCGGACAGCATCATCATAACCCTGCAACCGTAAGGAGATTATATTATACGGATTAATATTGATAATGTCACCCCTGTGCGGAACAAAAGAAAATAACCTGTTATAAAAAAGCACTCTCCATGAACACTTTGGTTGATAAAATAGGTAATTAACAATTAAAGTTTTGTTGCCGGTGATTTCAATAGTTATTGTACAGCCTTTTTCGGGAACGGTAATTTTGATGGGTGTTGTTTGGAGGTTGTCCCATTGCGTTCCTATCGGTAACTTTTTCATAACGGATAAAGATTAAATGTTTTACAAAAATACAAATGTTTACGTATTAGGTTCTCGTTGTAGTTCTTCTATTTTGCAGCCGACATTTTTTCCGGAAAAAGCAATGCCCAGAAGAAGGACTTTGCCGGAATATTTGTTATAATAACGTCGTTCATGGATTTGTTTCATTGCTTCTTTGAGTAAGGTGTTTAATTTCTTTTTGGCGTGATATTTTATTTCGGCAATAACCGTAACACCGGATTGTTCCCAAACAGCATCGGAACGTCCGCGATTGTTTGGGGTTTCGCCGTGTACTTCGAAGCCGAGTAAACGCATCCAGATCAACATCATGGTGTGATAATAGGCTTCGTCGGTACGATGGAGTTCGTAGGGAACCGTCGCAATCATCACTTCAAGACTGTTGGCAAAACCAACTTCGTCGCAATTCGTGATCTGCTGTTCCATTGTCATCCGCAAGTTATCAATCTGATAGCCGGGATATTTTCCGTAGGCTTCCAATAAACAGGTCAAAAATGCCTTATTCACCTCCGAATTGGGAACTCCAAGCGTGTAACGCGGAATACCGTCAGTCAATTCGATGTGTTTGATCGTTAAATAACCCGTCTGAAACAATAATGGTACTTCATCAATATCCGGCGGGTTATAACCTTTGAACATGGTGTTGTCAACAATAAGCGGTTCCAACATTGTTTCCGTACGGTTACGGCGTTGAATTGTATCGATCAGGAAGGTCGGAGTACCTGTGTTAAACCAATAATCGTTAAAATATTTGGAATAAAAAAACATCAAGGTCGAAAACGGATTATAGATGGAAGTTTTCCCGTCCCATGTATAACCGTTGTACCAAAAACGAATGCGTTCCAATAAATATTCTTTGGTCATATTCAAGTGTTCGGCGGTTTGAGTAATGTAATCGGAGAAATTACGTTCCAATTCTTCTTGAGTGTAACCGCATATCGAAGCGAATTGGTCATGCAACGTAATATCGTTTAAATTATTCAATGCCGAAAAAACGGACAAGCCCGAAAATCGGGACACTCCCGTAAGAAAAATAAACTGAATGTATTCGTCTGAACCTTTTATTACCTGATAAAAATCATGTACCGATTTACGAATAACATCCAACTGGGAATCAAAAAGATAACTCGTAATCGGTTTATCGTACTCGTCAATCAATACGATTATTTTTTGACCGGTTGTAT
>JAITBS010000105.1 GCA_031283515.1 Planctomycetaceae bacterium | reverse complement strand
GATAGTCAAGGGCGTACAATTTGGACATGGTCGGCTCCGTATGTTGTTCAGAAACCAACAACAGCACAAGCCCAATCACTTGATGCCTTTTGGGCGAATTATGATTTTAACCTCGTTGATGATGAGATTTTGAATGCTATTGCGTAGCAGATTTTTTAACACGAACGACACGAAAATTATATTTTTCGTGTCGTTCGTGAAATTTAGTGTTGTTCGTGTTTAAAACACTTTTTTAACTTTTTTGTAATATTTCGGTGAAATATTTGTTTGAATCGTTATAGAACACCAATATCTCTTTTTATATCTTTTATAAATCTGCTCTCTTTTCCATGTAATTTGAAAACGGTCATAATATTGTAACTATTTATTGACACGCGGTTGTGTTGGAAGATTCATTTTCAGGATTGGTTCCATTATACCAAATTTCTTCCGCATCAAGATCAATATTATCGTTCCATGAAATTCCGTAACCGCCGGAATCAATACAAACCGATTTGATAAACGCCGGATGACGGAAAAGTAACGCAAACGCAGGGTGAGCAATCCAACGTTTGAGATTGTAGTCTTTTCGGATTCCGTTAATAAATTCAACGTGTAAACAATATCCGTCCGTAACAGAAACGGAACGAATACGAGGATGTTGATGGGAAGATAAATTACTTGTTAGCATGATTTATTCCAAACCGGAAAGTGTAACGAATTTTCTGAGTATCCCATATTTTTGGTAATATTGACTCCAATCGGTATGCCCTTCGAAAATATCTGTTATTAAATTGACACGCAATAGGCAAAGCGTTACCTTTTATTGTCTTGTTATTATCTCATTTTTTGAATCAGTATTATTTGTTGCAACGAAATATTCCAAGTATTTTTGATCGGGTTGACGAAAACCGAGTTTTTCGTACACAGGGCAACCCATTTCTGTTGCGTGTAATTCCAATCTTGTTACACCGTGTTGTTTGGCGTCGGCAATCAAACGGCGCACAACTTCTGACGCAATACCTTGTTTACGAAAACCGGATTCGGTATAAATGTTGAAAATATACGCCGACTTTCCGTTGCGCAACAGTAACCCCGGCGCGTAACTCCGTATCGATAAAGCACCGCCGCCGATTGTTTGGTTTTCGGATTCCGCCAGCCAATGAATACATTCGCCGGTCGGAATTGTTTCGGTATAATATTCCCTAATTCCCGTTTCGATTTCCGCGTCAAGTTCCGCAACCCGATCCGGTTGGTAATGACGGATAAATCGAAACCGAAATTCAACCAACGTTTCAATATCCGAAAAATTAGCGCGACGATAATTGATCATGCGGCTTTTCTGCGTTCGTTATTGTTTCGTTTACTACAAGTTCGGAGCAATTCTTCCGCGTCTTTCAGAAAAACAGCAGCCTTCTCAAATGTCCGAACCGCTATACTGCTTGATTGCGAAAGATGTTCACAATTGAGATATTCCAGCCATTGATTCAAATTTGAAATCAGTTCTTCCTTCATTGCCAGATGTAATAAATCATTCGGCTCAAGATGTTCTATTTCCGCCGCGTCCATCCGGTCAGCCAGCTGATTCCTGATCATCTGAATGCAAACCCGAAATGTTAAACTGAAATTCTGCACCACCGCCGAAATCAGAACATTTTTGAACTCAATATCCAATCCCTGAAATTCAGAAGAACGTGAATACTTAATCGCATTTTCCAACGATTGTATCGCATGTTGAAGTTTATCGGAATTTCGTTGTTTCATTGTTTCCTCCTTGAAAAAAAAAATAATTGGAACATTAACGAATCGGCGACCATGTCGGCAGCGATTTATCTTCGGAATCTAAAACCATTTTGGGTAATACTTCCGGAAACACTAACTGGGAACTTTTAAGAGAATCAGGAATCGTCTCAGAACCCGGTGTATCTTTAGGAATGATAATTTCAGGCGGCACAAACGGCGGTGCTTCCTCGTCATTCTCAACCGGTGATGAAATTCGTTTCGGACGTGCCAACGGTTGTTTCGGTAACGTAAAATCACTTTCCGATTGTTTCGTACCGCGAAGCATTTCATTTTCCCGTTTCAAATCAACAAGTTGCGTATGAGTTACGTACAACGCATTCTCAAGCCGTTGATTTTCCTGAAGTAATAAGGATTGTTCCATCTGGTACTGATATTGACTCGTACAGCCCAATGTAAAAATCAATACACCAAAATGTATCATTAGGAATCTCAATAAATACGTTTTCATATCCAGCACATCCTTGTAACTGTCCGCTTTTTTTATTAACCACAGAGAACATAGAAGTCACTGAGAAAGTATTTTTTGTAATATTTTTCCATTTAGTTAATAATCACATTCTTATTTATTCGGAATAGGAAAAAGAAACAAAATTTCTGTGTATTTTATGTTCAAAAAATTCCTCTCTGTACTCCCTGCGTCCTCTGTGGTAAAAACAAAAAATAGTTACGGAAAATAAAATCGTTATTTCCATTATTTCACAATTTTTTCAATCACCTGATCAATCAATCCGTAATCTTTTGCTTCATCAGCGGACATAAATCGATCACGATCTGTATCTTTTTCAATTTTAGCAAGATCATGTCCGGTGTGTTTGATGAGAATTTTGTTGAGACGTTCTTTGATATTAGCAAATTCGCGGGCGTGAATCATAATTTCTTCTGCCGTCCCTTCCATTCCGCCGTGCGGCTGGTGAATCATAATCCGGGCATTCGGTAACGCAAAACGTTTCCCTTTCGTTCCCGCCGTAAGAAGCAATGCTCCCATCGAAGCCGCCTGACCAATACAATAAGTGGCAACAGGACAATTAATGTACTGCATTGTATCATAAATCGCCAATCCGGCTGTAACACTTCCGCCGGGCGAATTAATGTACAAATGAATATCCGCCGCCGAATCATCCGAGTGTAAAAATAAAAGTTGCGCAACAATTGCATTGGCAACTTCGTCGGTAACTTGAGTTCCGAGAAAAATGATCCGGTCTTTCAAAAGCCGGCTGTAAATATCCATCGCACGCTCTTCGCGTCCGCTCTTTTCAATAACATAAGGTATTAAAGGCATCTTTTTGACAATTCGTAAATAATAATGTTTATCACCGCATCAATGATATCAATGATACTGCTCGACAGTCATACAGTGTTAAACAATTGTTAAAATTAAATTAAGTTAAATAAACGAAACAACATACTTTGTGATAATTTCCAAACCGGAAATATTATCAAAATCTTTTTTATTATGCGTAACAAGCGGCAATTTATACGCCAAGGCTGTTGCCGCAATCAACGCATCGGGAACGGAAATCGGACGATTACGGCGTTCGTAACGAATTTGTGCAAATATATCGCATATCTCTTCGGAAAATGGGAGTATTTTATAGTCAATGGACAATTCTTCTTTCAATCGCTGAATATTTTTTATATTCACCTGTCGGTGGTAGGCGGATTCTAAAAGTTCCGCCACCGTCATAAAACCGATACATAGTGATTTACCAAATAAAATTGGAAGATATTCATTTTTCCAACTGGTATGGCTGGAAATATAAGTAACAATATTTGTATCCAGTAATAGTTCTTCCTGATCAATCAAAATCATTATTCTTTACGTTTTTGGAGAAATTCTTCGACTTCTTCTGGAGAACTCCAGAGAAACGACAATGTACCAAAAACACGATTCGGATTGGTAAAATGTTTATCTCCTTGTTCTTCTGCCAATTCCTCTAAAGTTTTTTGATGTTTCCAATGATCATTGTTTTCCGGTATTAGCGTTTCTTTTTTCACAACAACAATTTCTGTACCGCAAAATTCCGGCGGTAATGTGATGGAGCCGTTATCCGGTACAAACGTTTCATAACGTAACATTGGCATAACTTTAATCTTTCTTGAAATTGCCCGATATTTGAAACAGGATTAAATATATTGATATTGAATATTAAGGGTCAAGTGGATTCTTCCTGTTCGATGGCATTCTTTCTGAGAACATCATCCACAACACCGTATGCTTTTGCTTCTTCGGCGTTGAGATAAAAATCGCGGTCGGTATCTTTGGCGATTTCTTCGACGGGTTTACCGATGTGTGAGGCGAGGATTTCGTTGAGCATTGCGCGATCTTTTAAGATTTCCGTTGCCTGAATTTCAATATCTGTAACTTGACCGCCGACGCCGCCCCAAGGTTGGTGCATCATAATTTTGGCGTGCGGTAACGCAAAACGTTTTCCTTTTGTGCCGCCTGCCAAAAGAATGGAACCTCCGCTTGCTGCCAGCCCGACGCAATAAGTTGCCACAGGACAACTGAGAATTTGCATGGTGTCGTAAATTGCCAATGTTGCGGTTACGCTTCCGCCGGGCGAATTGATATAAAAATGAATATCTTTCCGGCGGTTTTCACTCTGAAGATACAGTAATTTCATAACAAGTTCGTTGGCGTTATCACTTCGGATTTCACCTTGCAGGAAGATAATCCTGTTTTCGAGGAGGAGATCACCGAGTGTCATGGAACGTTGACGCTGATAATCGTGATAGTTTGCCATCGAACCGGAATGAGTCGGGAAAAAAGTTTCTCGCATTATTACGTGGGGAATATGATAAAGTCTGGTGTAACGTACACAGTAAGCGATGGTGTTCTATTAACAATAATATACAACAATAGAATACAAAATGTACGACAATGTTATGGGTGAAACGGAATACAATTATTTTCGGTTTGTTGCCTGTTTGATTATGAAGCGGGCTCAAACCATTTTTTATCGTTTGTAATTTTGCCTAAAAAACAACAATCAATCAAGAGCAATTTCGAAAAATTCGATAAAAAGTTTCCTTATTATTCAGGATTATTCAAATTATTTGGATGTGGGAGTGAGGTTTTGCTTAATTTGGGTGCTTTGGAGAATATCGCTAGTTTTATACTATTATGAGAAATCGTAGAATACGATGTTCTACACAGTTGCAGGAATTATAAATATTTGTCGAAAAAATAGATTTTTCAGAATTAGGCGGTTACGATTGATTTATGCTCATTGTGATATCTTCAACAAGTACAGCGAACCGCCGTTATCGCCACAAGCACAACAGGTAATTACATTGTTCAAACAACTGAAACCAGCGGAACAGAGTGAAGTTATGCAAGAGTTGCAGAAAATAATGGGAGCCACAAAGTCCGAATCTCATGCATCAGGCACCGCCAATCCGAACCAACGGTGATTTTAACAACCGTTGACAAAACCGAATGAATATCCGTCGAATGTGGGAATCAGACTACAAGACGGTTCGGTTCTTCTTTGGCATTTCTACGAACACCACTTCGCAGAACGATTTTACAACGGATGTTCCTTATTTGTTTGCCAAGAATTTTTGCACTGTCCGTGCGCAAATAAATTTTCAAAATTGGTAAGTGGTATTGCATTGAAATTCTATAATTGTTATTCTACTAAAACGAATGGCGGAATTATAACAAAATTCACAAATAGATGCAAGAGCATTTTATTTGTTCTATTAAAACAGCAGTCAAAATGCCTAAAATTTTGTGTCATCAAAAAAATAATATTTCCAAAAATAAAAAAATGACCAAAATAAATTACAAAAAACATCAAATCAAATTACACTCATTTCTTCATGAACTAATTACTCCGTTATGACGAAACTAGAAAAATTATTTGCGCACAATGCATTAAGATACTCATTCTTAAGAATAGCTACAACCTTTCCGACGACCAATTGGAATTACAAATCCGTGACCGTCTTTCCTTTCGCGTTTTTGGGGGCATTAATATTAATATTTCTGATACCATTTCCGATTCTAAAACGATTTGGCTTTTGGGCGAGTAGTTGATCCAATTAGGTTTTAACGAGAAACTTTTGTAATATATCAGTGGAATATTACAATTAACTATTATTAGAATTGCCCCAAAATAAGAACTCCACTGATATAGATACAAAACATGTTTTTATCAGACAATTCTGAACAACCGGAACCAAAATCATCGCATTCCCAAACGGTAATGACGGCTCCGGTTGTAACAGCTCCGATAAATTCGGCGGCGGTAATCATTGTTACGGATCAACCCAAACAGAAAAAAATAACCAACCCCAAAAAAACAAATGTAAACCCGCCTCATAAACCTCAAAACTTGTTTTCTGATGAAACGGCAATTTTTTTACTTCGACTCATCAAAGGAAACAATACACTCCCTCAAAAAATTGTTCTTCCTGTCAAAGTAAGGTATTCGGAAACCGCCCAAGAAAAACAACTGCCGCCCAAACAACCGCCCAAACAGCCGCAACAACAACCGGATATTCAGGAAGAATTAGCGACGGCAATACGTGAGATTCTTTTGCCTTGGTTTTGGAGTTTTCTTTTTCACTTATGTTTATTTATTTTTCTTGCACTTCTTTTTTTCCAGAAAACGTCAAACGATAGTTTAACGATTCTTTCTGGTATTGATGAGATACCGATGAATTTGATTCGGGATTTTCCGCTTGGGTCGGAAAGGTTGTTGCTTGAGGTTCCGACACTTATTGTTCCGCAGGAATTACCGCCGGTTGAAATGCCGAAGGCTGTTCCGTTGAAATTGGAAACGGTTCTTGAAAGTGAGTCGGTGCCGGCAACAGACAATTCGCCGGAGATGCCGACAGGTTTTAGTCTGGCGAGTCGTGAGATTGGCAGCCGTGCGAATATTTTGGGCAAAGGCGGCGGGAGTAATCAAACGGATGAATCGGTGATTGCGGCACTTCGTTGGCTGGTTCGTGTTCAGATGCCGAATGGTTCTTGGTCTCTTTCCGGTCCTTACCGTGACGCTGCTCCGCGAAACCGTGATAACCGTAATGCCGCAACTGCAATGGCTTTGTTGGCATTTCAGGGGTACGGCGTAACACCGGACGCAAAACATCCGCAATTAATTGAGTTCAGCAAATCAGTTCGAACCGGTTGGGACTGGCTCATTCTGCAACAAAATCCTGAAGACGGTTGTTTTTTTCGCGAAGGGCTTGCTCATTACGAACAACGGTTTTATACACACGGTCTTTGTACGATTGCACTTTGTGAATTATTGGCAATGACACAGAATCAGGCATTTCGTGAACCGGCGCAGCGGGCAATTGATTATTGTTTGAAGCACCAGAGTATAGAGGGCGGATGGCGTTATCGGGCAGATCGTTTTGGGTCGGGTTCGGATGTCTCTGTGACGGGTTGGATTGTGTTGGCGTTGCGAAGCGGTGAAGCGGCCGGCTTGTCGGTTCCGTTGGAGACTTACCAAAACATTATGAAATATCTTGATTTGGTCAGCCGGAACAACGGTAGTCAATATATTTATCGGGAACAAGAACCGGAATTTCGGATTTCTATGACGGCTGAGGCGTTGCTTTGCCGTGAATTACTTGGTTGGAAACGGAATGACCAACGTCTCGAGCAAGGTATTCAAATTCTGATCAGACCGGAACACCAACCGACATTCGAGGATCATTACAAACGGGATGCGTATTATTGGTTCTATGCCACACAGACATTACATTATTTCGGTGGTGAACCGTGGAAAATCTGGAACAACCGAATGCGTGAACTACTCGTACAGCATCAGGAAAAACAAGGAACCAACACCGGAAGTTGGAATCCGAATCTTCCTGTGCAAGATAAATGGGGAACTCATTACGGACGGCTTTATACTACATGCCTGCTAATTTATATTCTCGAAGTCTATTACAGAAATTCAAACATTTATACAATTACCGGTTCAGAATAACAAATTAAAATTCAAGAAACAACCTTTCACCAAAAGATCGTATCTTGTAAATCTTCTTTACAAAAATTCCACAGAATAATTCCACACAAATTTTTAAGGACACATTAAGCAATGCGTCCCTAAAAATTTTGTGACAAACCAAGACGAACCAAACTGTCCGAATCAATCAATGTCCGCAACAGCAACAACCGCCGGATTTTTTGCCTTTTTTCAACATCTCACGAACTCCGTCGAGTTGTCCGGTACTACCGAGTGCAGTATTTTTATGAATAATGTATTCGGCATAGGCTTGTATGAAAATTTTTCCCGGCGGTCGAAGATCAAAATTACCCGGATCATCACGGAATTGCTCACGATGAATGGCACACCAAACCAAACGTCCATCAGTATCAATGTTAATTTTTGTCACACCAAGTTTAGCAGCAGGAAGATATTGTTTTTCATCGACTCCGCTGGCATCTTTGAGTTTTCCGCCGGCGTTGTTAATACGTTCAACCCATTCGTGTGGAACACTGCTGCTGCCATGCATGACTAAGGGGAAATTTTTCGGAATTGCCTTTTGAATTTTTTCCAGGACATCAAAGTGTAAACCTTGTTTACCGGTAAACTTAAACGCACCGTGTGAAGTTCCGATGGCAACTGCCAAAGAATCAACACCGGTTTTTTCAATAAACTCTGCTGCTTGAGCAGGATCAGTCAATTTCACACTTCCGACAACATCTTCTTCGACTCCGCCGAGTTGTCCGAGTTCTGCTTCCACAACGATATTTTTAGCGTGGGCTTTTTCGACTACTTTTTTCGTGATTTCAATATTTTTAGCAAATTCTTCATGGGAAGCGTCAATCATCACGGAAC
The DNA here is from genome assembly GCA_031283515.1 of Planctomycetaceae bacterium. Lineage (GTDB taxonomy): Bacteria > Planctomycetota > Planctomycetia > Pirellulales > Thermoguttaceae > WRKP01. Next base: position 3,321 of record JAITBS010000105.1, on the reverse strand, counting down.
TGTAAAATCCGCTGTCAATACAATCATAACAAGCTTCTTCGGTACCATGGTCGAGGTGAACTGCGAAAATCGCTTCCGGGAACACCTCATCGGCTGCACGAATCAATGCTTCGAGCATTCGTTTGTCGCTGTAAGAACGTGCTCCGCGTGAAATCTGAATGATAAACGGTGCACTGGTTGTCTGGTCAACCGGATCTTCATTTTTTGCTTTTTTGCCGAGATTGCCGCGAAACAGACCAACTGTTTGCTCAAGGTTGTTGATATTATACGCTCCAATAGCGTATTGACCGTAAGCGTGTTGGAATAAATCTTTTGTAGTAACAATCATATTATTCTCCTGATTGGTTGGAAAGGGAGCCAAAGTAATAGTTGTTGACTATTATATTCCAACGTTATAAAACGTAAAGCCCCCGCAAAAAGTTATCCATATCCGAGTTGATCGAGTTCTTCTTCGTCGAGTCCGTGAAAGTGTCCTAATTCGTGTAGGATCGTCATACGGATTTGCCGACGAAGTTCTATTTGGCTGAAGATTCCTTGTTCGTTGACGGCTTGAGCATAGATTCCTTGACGAAACAAAATAACCGTATTCGGAACTTGTTGGTTCCGCTCATACCTTTCGCCAAGAGCAACTCCAACAAAACAACCGCAAAGTTCTTCATCGGATTCAATCTCCATTTCCCGTATCATACGGTGTGAAGGGCGGTCTTCGACATGTAATGGGATTTCATCGAGCAATTGCCGGACTTTTTTCGGAAGCCGCTCAAGAACCCACTCAACTTGTTTGTCAAAATACTCACGTTTAGAAAATGTCATGGAAACCAATTTTGAGTAAGTGTTCGTACATAAATAAAGTATCAATTTTAATTTATTATTTTTTATTGATTATTTGTAATATATCAGTGGAATTTTTGTTTTTCGATTTTCACCCCTTCGAGGTGAAGAACCAAAAATAAAAATGCCACTGATAGATTACTTTTTTCTTTTTTTAGTTTTTGGTAATTATTTGTATTGAATCTTCCTTTGTAAAAATTTTTGGTGCTTAAAAACACGGGAATTCTATTCAATTTCAACAAACTTTAAAAAATCGGCGTAATCTGCGGACTATTTAAAAGAATCGACAGACTATTTGAACCCTAAGTATTCGAGTTGTTAGTTAATAAAATAGACAGTTACGCATTTGAAGATGTTGTAACGCGGTCGTAATGAGTTATTTTTTGCTACGCATTATCTGGTTTATAAATGATTGTTTTCTATTTTTACATATTTGTTTCGTCATCGGAATTGGTGTTTTTTGTTAGAGTTTCCAATGCCTTCGCCAATGGAATAATATGATCTTTTTCTTTTGTGTAAATACGGCAAATTCGGTAACTTTGCGGAATATGACGGAATAGTTCTTCTTCATCAAGAGATCGAATCTTGTCTGTTACCGAATCATACAGGAAATTTTGTGTTACCGTATGACGATGCGAATCAGGACGATGTAAATGTCTCGCAATGTCCACTTCAAATGGAATCGATCGAAGCGATTCCGGTAAACATGTTACAATAGCTAATCGAAATGCTTCCGTATCCGCAAACACACTTGTTTGTTCTCTTTGACCGGCAAAAAATAAGGCGGTTGTTTCTGCTGCAAGATGAAATGGAACACGGCGTGTCAGGAAGTCTGACCATTTTGAGGCGAGTTTTCTTTTTTCCAAATTGGGCGAACGATACCATCGGGAAACATCAACCAGTAATGACCATTCCGTAAAATGAAGATAAGCGTCAAGATTTTCCAACGGATTTCGGCTTCCTTCACCGCCACTTCCAGGAAACAATAATTCACGGCTCTCAAGGAAAAGCTCATGAAGAAAAAGATCTATCGCCCGAACAGTACGATGAAAATAAACCGAACGAAAAAGTTCCGCCCGTACCGTTAAAAAACGAATCAATGTTGCCGTTCCTCTTGGATGAACCGTTAAACCTTCTTTTGTAAAAAATGAATAATGTAACAAACGATCAAGATCAAACGCCCGTGTACTGAATCCGGTCATAAAAGAATCACGTAACACAAAATCCATATTGTCAACTGTGTACAATCCACAGAATAATGTTCGGAGCAACCGCAGCCAAAGCGGAACCGATGATTCCTGAACTGCAGTTGGACGTACAATTAAAAAAGCAATCTGTTCCGGATCAAGTATTTCGTGTTCTTCAAGTTGCCCAAGTGGATTACGCCGGATTTTCTGAAGCATTGGAGCGAGCCGTTGGCGAATAATTTCCGCACCGAGTTTTTCATGGTTCAAACCAAATTCGGACAAAAATCGGGCGTCAAAAAAATGACCAAACGGACCATGCCCCACATCATGAAGTAAAGCAGCCATACGAGTCAACGATTCCAGATAATTCCGACTCGGTAATGTTTCACCAACACTGCGGCAAACATCCAATAAACTACGATAAAACTGTGCCAATGTTCGTGAAGCTAAATGCATTGCTCCAAGAGAATGTTGAAACCGAGTATGCTCTGCTGTTGGATAAACAAGCCATGCAGTTTGAAGTTGGTGAATTTGCCGAAGACGTTGTACCCAAGGAGAATCAATAATATCTCGTTCCGATATTTCATCTGTACTCAGAGAAGCTGAAAATGGAATATATCCATGTATTGGATCTTGTGACAGATTTTCACTTTCGAAATAGTTCATAGGAAAGAATAAACCTCCGATTAAAAATTTCTGATTGTTTTAATTGCCGGAATTACTCACAATTTAACAGGAAAAAAAACTGATATTTTCTGTTTATAATCTTAACAAAGAATTAAATCAAGACTAACAATGCCCATAACCTTCACAAATTCATAATTTTTTCGATTAAAAATTATCTGTATAACCCAATGCCACTGTCGATGAGTTTTTTTTATTTCTGTGAGTACAAATACACAAAATACGAATTTTAGGAAAACAAAAAATATGTAAAATACAACGTTTAAGTAAAATTTTATTTTGCCTAAATTCTCATTCTTTGAAGCTGACTACATTGTCGGTGTGGTACAAAATTTGATCGACAGTGGCATTGCACTGATAGATTACCCTTTACTTATTTACCGATGGTTACTCCAACATTCCGAATAATCAGATAAATTTTGGAGTTTTGATGAAATTTTCTTGTTAAATAACAGGATGATTTTTTCATAACTCTATTATACAATTGTATTTATCGTTCTTTCTTCTATGAAAAAACATGACCAGATTTCAACATATTTTGACCGGATTTTCATGTTGACATTTTTATCCGGTTGAAAGATAATAGGAAAATGAAAGAAACGTTACCGGAAAATTTAAG
>JAITBS010000081.1 GCA_031283515.1 Planctomycetaceae bacterium | reverse complement strand
CACAACGCCGGAATATCGGTAACTTTCAACTCGCCGCAAAATTAGCTCACGAAGGAAAACTCGGTAAACTTATCGAAGTTCACGCCAACACGCTTAGCCCCGGAACAACCCACGATTGGTTGCCCGCACAACCGGAACCAACACAAGACGAAGTCGATTGGGAACTTTGGCTCGGTCCTTGTCCCTGGCGCCCTTACAACGCATCTTATATTGGCGGCGGTTGGCGCGGATTCTACGACTTTCACGGCGGCGGAATCCTCGAATGGGGAACACATACCGTCGATCTCTGTCAATGGGCAAATCAATCCGATGATACCGTTCCCGTTGAATATTGGGCAACTTATAACGAAAAAGGTGAAAAAACCGCCCGTGTTGAAGCCCGTTACGCAAACGGTGTGAAACTTGTTTGCCGAAATGACGGTTGGCTCGGTCTCGGAACTTGTTCTGCTCGTTACGTTGGAGAAGAAGGTTGGGTCGAAACCGGTGATTCGGGACGAATGGAAGTTTCATCCGACGCACTCCGAAAAGAGTTAAAATACTTCGGAATGCCCGGAACTTCGCCGGATAATCATATTCGGGAATTTTTGGATTGCGTTAAATCACGGAAAAAACCCGCCTCCAATGCCGATGTTGCCGCGAACGCCCACATCGCATCGCACTGTGCAAAAATTGCTTGGGATCTCAATCCGGCTCAATTATCCGATTCAGCAAAATCGTTCACTTTGAAATTTGATCCGGTCAAAGAAGAATTTATCGGCAACAGCCCCGAAGTCGAAACCGCCAACCGCCTCCGAAGCCGCGCAATGCGTTCTCCATGGCGATGCTGATTTAGTGAATAGTTTATAGTGAAGAGTGAATAGTTGCGCAAGCGTTTATTTTAACGTAGCGATTAAATCATAAACATAAACACGTTCATTGTAAACAATTCATTAATTCTTAAACCTTAACCGTAACTTTTAACCATTAACTTTTAACTATTAACTAAACTACAACTATTAACTAAAATGAAACATATTTTACATTTATTGATTGTATCGGTATTTCTGACCTGCTCTGTGTTTGGGCAAGACCCTGATTGGCATCGTGTTCCGAAGGATGCATTGTTGGAAAAAGGAGCCGATGTTATTAAAATGCTCCTCTCCACAACCGATGAAAACGCAATGTTAAACATTGTAAAACAATCGGGAACGGAAGATGATATTTTACGTCTCAAAATGTTCGCTTACAAACGTCTTGGAATGTACGGGACAAAGGCGGCGGTTCCGGTTCTGGTCGAAAAACTCGACATTGAAAAAGAAGGATTTTATGCGCGTTACGCTTTGGAAACAATTCCGGGTGATGAAGTTGATGCGGCACTTTGTGAAGCGGCGAAAACGATTAAAAATCCCAACACGCTTGCCGGAGTGCTGACTTCACTTGGAGTTCGCGGCAATCCCAAGTCGGCGGCAACCGCAAAGGAATTTCTGAAACATGAAGACCTTGACGTCCGTAAAGCTGCCGGTTACGCTTACGCCGGTACAGCCGGAGACGAAGCCGTTGAATTTTTCACACAAAAATCTCTTGATCCGGCGTTGGCGGATTCAGGTTTTCTGCTCGCTGAAATTTTTGCGAACAAAGGCGAAAAAGAAAAAGCAATTAAAATTTACGATGCGTTAGCGGTTGCGGATATTAAAGCGTATCAAAAAGAAGCCGCATTGTATCGTGGTATTTTGGTTCGCGGTTTGGAGGGAATTGACTTGCTTGTTGCGCAATTAAATTCCGAATCGCCGAAATTTTTCGGTGTCGGTCTCAAAGCGGGACGGGAACTTCCCGCCGGAAACGCTGTTACAAAAGCAATGGTCGATCAACTTAGCAAACAATCTGATCCGTTACGGAAAGCAAAATTGGTTCGTTCCATTGGCGACCGCAAAGACAAAGAATCCAAAGCGGTCTCACTTCCGGCTATTTCGGAACTTACGAAACCGAGCGATTTTGTTGTTGTTCGAGTTGCGGCGATTGATTCTCTGCGTAATATTGGAGATCCGTCAGTGTTACCGATTTTGATTGATGCGGCGAATCAAACGGATTCGCCGGAAGTTGCCAACGCGGCGGAAAATGTGTTGCGCAATTTACCCGGTAAGGAAATTGACGATGCGATTGTCGGTTTACTTGAAAAGGGAAATTCCGTTTCAAAAATCAAGGCGATTGGTCTTGTGGAAGACCGCCGAATTATTTCTGCGTATCCGCTTTTGAAAAAGGGGTTGTTGGATTCTGACGCCGGAGTTCGTAATGCGGCGATTGATGCTCTCGGTCAAACAGCGGGAATTGAGGATTTGCCGATTCTTCTCGATGTTCTTGACAAGGCGAAATCGGATGAGGAAGCCGAAAAGATACTTAATGTACTGAAATCGGCGTGTACCCGTTTACCGCAAGACGCCGCTTCGTCGGAGGTTCTCAAACTGTTTGCCAACGGTTCAACGGCAATGAAAATCAATCTTCTTGATTTGCTCAAAGAGATTGGCGGAGCGAAAGCGATGGAGATTGTTACGCAATACGCTTGGGGCAATGATGCGGAGTTGAAGGACAAAGCAACGGCAATTCTTGGTCAATGGCGTTCACCGCAAGACCTTAATCTTATTGCTGCTGCATGTCTGAAATTAGCGAAAGAATCAAAGGAGAACAAGTTTAAGGTTCGTGGTTTGCGCGGGTACATTCGGCTTGCGCGTCAGTTTAGTATGTCGGAAGAACGGCGGTTACAAATATGTCAGGAAGTTTTTGATCTTGCAGACCGTGATGAGGACAAAATTCTCATTTTCGATGTTTTTGCACGAAATCCATCATTGAATGTTCTTGATGTTACCGTAAAATATCTCGACAATGAAAAGTTCAAAGAAAAAGCGTCTGAAACTGCGGTTGCCATTGGCGAAAAGTTGCAGGGTAAATCTCCGCAAGTTGCCAACGCCATGAAAACAGTCCTCGAAAAGACTGCCAACAACAGTGTTAAAGAACGCGCCCAACGTGTTCTCGATAAACAGTAAGTTTATTTTTATCAACAGAGTCCCAAATTATGCAGATGTTTAGTCCGCAGATTACGCAGATGTTTAGTCCGTAAATTACGCAGATATTTAGTCCGCAGATTACGCAGATATTCGCAGATTTTAGTCCGTAGTTTGTTCGAAAATTATGAAACAAAATCAATGTATGATTCTTTTCAATAAACTTTTTTAAAATTTTTGCGTAAATCTGCGTAGTCTACGGACTGTCGTTTTTGGGAGATTATTTTTTTGAGAATTATGAAACAGAATCAATGTGTGATTCTTTTCAATAAACTTTTTTAAAATTTTTGCGTAAATCTGCGTAATCTGCGGACTGTCATTTTGGCGAGATTATTTTTATGAGAATATTATCCGGTATTCAACCGACGGGGCGATTCCATTGGGGGAACTATTTTGGGGCGATTCGGCAATACATTGATTTGCAGAACGGTCAAGATACGGCGTTTTATTTTATTGCCAATCTTCACGCTTTAACAACGGTACGGGAAAAAAGCCGTTTGGTTCAAAACACGTTGGATGCTGCGATTGATCTTTTGTCGCTTGGTCTTGATCCGAACCGTGCGACTCTTTTTGTGCAGTCGGATGTTCCTGAAGTTTCAGAGTTGTGTTGGATTCTGATGACGACGACACCGATGGGATTATTGGAACGTTGCCATGCGTACAAAGACAAAAAGGCTAAAGGATTAACAGCTGATGCGGGATTATTTTCGTATCCGGTTTTGATGGCGGCGGACATTTTGCTTTACGATTCGGAGTTAGTTCCGGTTGGGGAGGATCAGATACAACATGTTGAGGTTTGCCGTGATATTGCCGGTTCGTTTAACCATTCGTTTGGTGAAGTGTTTGTGTTACCGAAAGCGTATGTTGTTAAGGACACGGCGAAGGTTCCGGGGTTGGATGGTGGTAAAATGTCGAAAAGTTACGGCAATGCGGTGGACGTATTCGAGGAGATAAAATTGCAACGAAAAAAAATTATGGGAATTGTAACTGACAGTCGCCCGATGGAAGAGCCCAAAAATCCTGAAGGTGATCATCTTTTTGAACTTTATTCTTTATTTGCGTCGGCTGAACAAACGAAATTACTTGCGGAAACTTATTGTCGTGGTGGTTTTGGTTACGGTGGGGTGAAAAAGGAATTATTGGTTCTTGCCGAATCTTATTTTGCGGAAGCGCGGTTGAGACGTGAAGAGTTGTCGGCTCGACCGGAAAAAGTTCGGGAGATTCTAGCCGAAGGTGCTGCAAGAGCAAGAAAAAAAGCATCCGAAGTTCTACAACGCGTCAAACAAGCCTGTGGAATAGTTATACTCCCTACACTTTAAATTCTTGTTTTCGTTTCAGATACAATTATAAAATAATCGTAATCTATCAGTGGAATATTTTTGAATTTGTTTACAGTTGGCAATTACAAGGTAGGCAACTGAAAGGTAGGCAACTGAAAGGTAGGCAACCTTTCGCCGAAAGGTCGCAACGGTTGGTTTTTCATTTCCGTCCGTCAACAGGGTCAAGTCGGCGAGTACGCCGTATTGTATTGTTTAACCCGAAGTTCCTAATAAAATTGGTTAATTTTTTAACGTAAATCTTTAAGCTTGCCGTAGATAGGTCAAATTTTCTTCAAAAAGATGTAGGCATGTAAAAATATTCAAAGTCTATTGACATATAACTTAGATTTATTATAATTTAGGGGTCAAGTGCAAGGGTTCGTGGGACACTTTTTCTGACGAGTTTTGTCATTTGGTGTCCCACAAACGCTTGTACTTTATTTTTTGTACGATAATTATTTTTTATTTCTTTTTTTTATTTTTTAATATTTTTAGTAGGTTAAATTTTGTTTTTTTTATGAGTCGATATTGTTTCCAATCAGAACGTCTTAATGTGTAAAATCGAATGACGCCTTTTGCCAAATCGACCTCCGCACGCACCAGCCGATTGATCCAATGTCGATGTACAAAAAAAGTGTCCCGCGAAGGCTGTCCATTGACCAATAATCATTGCGTTGGTCAAATTCGGCAAAGTTGTTTCGTCCCAATTCCAATTTTTGGGAAACTTCTTACGACGCGGCGCAGTCAAAATATTTGGTTGTTGTCGCAATCGATGTTCAAGAACATATTTTTCCAAATGTTGCTTGATCTGACGAATATTTTTGAAATATTTTCGTCGCCAAAATTTTTGTTGTATCTCTCCATTGAAGCGTTCGATCTTGTTCTGAAATCCCTGCCGATAAGGCGTCGTAAAAATAGGAATCACGCCAAGAGACAAACAAAAACGAATCACACGTCCTATTGCATTTCCTTTTCGAGTGCCTTGAAAAACCATGCCGTTGTCAAACTGCACATACTTGGGAAGTCCAAATGTTCGCCAGTGATTTGTTAACGTATCTATTATAATTTCCACTGTGATAACGCGACTCGCAACCGAACAAAGCAACGAACCATGAAGCGAAATCCCATTGAACAACTGTACCTCTTGACCGCCGCGTAAGTACAATCCCTCAACGATATCGAAACTATCAAGTTCTTCTTTCTTGTTGACAAGGTCTCGCAAATACCAACCGGGAGGATGAGACGAATAACGAATACGAACTCGCCGTTCAACAAGACCATAACGTTTAATAATATTCGCGATCGTTTGCCTTGATGGAACTTCACGGTAACCGCGTTCAATCATCTCGGAACGAATCGCATCGGGTCCATAAAGACCAAGAATACTTTTCTCTTTGAGATAATGGCGAACAGAAAGAACACGCTTTTCAACTCGCTCAAATGACTTGTTCGCCGGTCGTGATGTTCCTGATTTTTGGTCAGAAAAATCAACTCGGTCAAGCCGTTTACCAGCAGCGAATTTGACCCATCGTTGAACTGTGGACTTCGACTCATTGAAGACTTTGGCAACATCGCGAAGTGAGTGTTTCGCACGATAAAAAGCAACCATGTCGCGACGTTTCAACGCAACTAATTGATCATTTTTTTAATACTCATTTTAATTGAACGTGGAGGGGAGTTAATAATTTCATAAACGGTTAATAAAAACCGACAACTCATTATAACATGTCAACCACTGTCCCACGAACGCTTGCACTTGACCATTAGTGAATTACGAAACCAGTTAAAAACCGGTTCGGTAGAAGATGCGTTGACGGAAATTAGAGTATTACTGAACAAAAATAAATTTTCGCCGGATGAATTAGTTCTTGTCGGTAAGATGATTTCGCCTTATCTTGTTCAACAGAACAACGCGATACGTGTTACGCTTTTGGGGCAATGTACAACGACTTGGTTAGGTTATCATCTTGCGGC
>JAITBS010000603.1 GCA_031283515.1 Planctomycetaceae bacterium | reverse complement strand
GACCTACGGTTATGAAAATACCACCCCTTCAGGGTGAAGAAAAAATAATCATTCCGCTGAAATAGTACAATTATTCAAATTATTCGGGTTAGAGGAACAGTAATGTCATAATAATCAGTAACGGTAACAATATCAGGCAACTATAAACCATATATCCCAGAAAACTAGGCATTTTAACACCGGATTGTTCGGCAATTGCTTTGACCATAAAATTGGGACCGTTGCCAATATAAGTCATTGACCCCATAAACACCGCTCCCAACGCAACCGCAACCAAAAGATGATAGTCAATAAAACCATTGTTGCCAACCGGAACTAATTGACCCTTGTCGTATTTTTCTTTCCACTCCGGATCATTTTGTAACTCCGCTTCGGTGTTGGGCGATAAGGATTTTGCCGTTTCAAAAAATACAACATAAGTTGGGGCATTGTCAAGTACAGAACTCAGTGAACCGGTCGCCCAGAAAAATAATTTTGTTTTTTCAATTCCGGTTTGTTGCTCCGCATGGGCAACAATGTTCTTGCCTTCATAATTCAAAATCTGGAGCGGAGCCTGCATACAAATAAAAATACCAAAAAACAACGCCGCCACTTCACCAATTGCCAGAAAATTAAAGGAATTTTTATAACGTATTTCACGGCTTCCCAGAAACAACGACAACGCCGCAAGACCTAACTGAACCGCTTCACGTAAATAACTCCAAGGATGCCACTCTGTTCCCGGAATTGCCTTGCCGGGATCAAGGAACATGACCGCACAAACCACTCCGGCAAGCAATGGAATATTCAACAAACATCCGGTAATTTTAAGAGCCGTTTGTTCCCGTAAATCCGCTAATTTATTTTCATTGGGTTCTTTCGGATAGTACCAAACAGTATCCCAAAGGAAATAGAACCCAATCAGAATCAGGTTGACAAACATCCACGCGGGCCAAAGAGCAAACAATGTCCACGAAAACGCAATGCCCCGCAAATAACCAAGAAACAACGGCGGATCTCCAAGCGGCGTTAGGCAACCTCCACAATTACAAACACAAAATATAAACACAATAATTGTGTGAACTTTGTATTTCCGTTGTTTGTTCGTTTCCAGCAAAAGCCGAATCAGAAGCATTGCCGCTCCGGTTGTTCCCACAAGACTTGCTAAAACCGCTCCAATAAAAAGAATTGACGAATTAACAAACGGACTTGCCTTCAAATCGCCCTCGATTCGGATACCGCCGGTAATCGTAAAAAGTGAAAAAAGCAAAACAATAAACGGAATAAATTCATTCAAAATCGCATTAATAAAAACCGCTTTGGCAATTTCAAAACCACCTTGAGAAGGAGTGATAACCAAATGCCCGGGCCAATGTAATTCAACCGGAAAATTACAAGCCAAAAAATAATAAAGCAACGTAATAAAACCAAGACACAATGCCACAAGAAATTTATTGGTATTACTTTCCCAAAACCGTGCAGCCAAAGGATGCAACGGCAAAAACGCAATACTAAGCAACAACACCGCAAACGGTAAAACCATAATATAGGGCGGATGAGGACGTGTTTCGGTTTTTTCCGTTTTATCAATTTCTTCGGTTTGCTCTGTTTTTTCGATTGGTTCTGTTTTGTCGGTTAATTGTGAAACTTCAGGTTGTGGGTGATCTGTTGTATGCTCTTTTGTTGGAGTGGGATGTTCAATGGCGTGTTGTTGTTCTGTTGTGTGATGCGGGTTATTGGCAATCTCTGTCCAATGTTGCGGTAAACCTTGACAAACAAGAAAGCCATAGAAACAAAGAATGAGAACAATTGCAACCGCAACCGGTATAAGTCGTTTTGTTGGTTGTACTTCGTGTTCTTGTTGAGATTGGTGTTCGTGATTAGTTTGAGAAGAGTTGTGAGTTGACATAATGATTAAATTTAGCGGTTCTTCCTTTGGAACCAAACAAACATTTTGAAATTTGGAACAATTACTGCAATCGATTGTAATGTTCTTCAGTTAAAATGTTCAGTTAGTGAAATCAGTTACCGACACAAAAATAACACGAAACAGAACTCAAACCTGACATTTGAATGAAGATTACAGTTTTCTTATCGATCACCGCGTAAAACACTTACAGCATATCAGATTGTAAAAAAATAGCAACCCCGATTTGATGTCTTCCAGCCAAAATGTAGTTCTTAGCGGGATTGATAATTCCATAAGACTTTTTGGTAATAATACGCAACTTTTCTATTTTATCTTTTTTGCTTATTTAACTCAATCTATTTGCCGGAGATGACGAAAATATAAAGTAGTCAGCATTTTTTAAAATTATATTCAAAATGTCATTTTAAATAATAACTGGATTACGGTATTACGTAATAAACATGTTATCGGAAGTATTTTAATTAACATTGGTAAGAGAATCGATTTAAGGAGAATAAACATGTTAGTTCTTTCAAGATATAGGGACGAAAGTATCTATATTGGTGATGATGTTATCATAACTATTGTCGATATTCGTGGGGACCGTGTTCGGATTGGTATTCAAGCACCTCCTGATGTTGCAGTTCATCGGCAGGAGATTTACGACGTAATCACTCGGGAAAAACATGGTATTCAGAACACCAACCAACCCGAACAAACTTCAATACCGACTCCTACACCACAAAAAACTCAAAAATTTACCGCCCCTTTAGAAAAAAAACTCGAATCACGTAAAAATAAAGGATTACCGGTTAATATTGATCCTTCAACGGTGAGTTTTGGCAGCGGAATCACTGATATTATTTCTCAGTAAAACACCGGAATAATTGTTAATTATTAATTGAGTCGTTCGAAAAAAACGAACCTTTTGTTTAATTAACGATGGACGAATCACAATACTAATTGTTCTTTTCGCATCGTCTTTCGTCTTTTGACCCGCAACAGGACGATAACCGCTCTGTTGTTTTTTAATAAGTTACGTTTCAGTTTTTATTCGTATTATCTTTTTTAGGGTATAAAAATTGAAACACATATTTTCCATCGTTAATATCAATTTTAGCAAGTTTCGCATCAAGGCTTTTTGCTTTTAAATGATCATATTCCATACGTTCTGTAATAGACATATTTTTTGTTTCTTCATAGTGTTTTTTGCGAATCTTGCGAATTGCTTTTAACATATCATTTTCCCTGCCTCTCTTCGAACATTAAGAAAAATTACTTACTTTGTGTAAATCTGCAAAAGAATGATCACAAATCAGAAAATCAATCTTGCCCGATATTGTAATCTCTATTCCCATCCAATCATTATTGGTACGACAAAGAATTTATTCCACAGCACCCGAAGTACGGAAACGATCCCGTTGGCGTTGAATTTCGTGCGCACTGCTCTCTATCATTTGTTGACGGACATTTTTTAATCGCGTTAGAATCGAAGCATCATAAATCGTATCACCAACTCGAACAACCATGCCACCAAGAGTTTCAGGATCAACCACACACTGAATCATCGGCTCTCCACCAATAATTCCACGTAACTTTTCCGATAACGATAAAAGTAATTGCGAATCAATTTCTGTTGCAGTTGTAATAGTAACAGGAATACGTTTGTGATGTTTGTCCAACAGTTTTTTCGTTTGTACAAAAATCGGAGTCAGAATGTCAAGCCGATTCCGTTTGGCAACAATTTTCAGAAAATTCCAAAAAGATGGTGTTGCGGCGTTCGCAAGAGCCTTTTCAAGTAACGCAATTTTCTCTTCTGTCGAAATCATTGCCGAAGCAAGAAACGCTGCAAATTTCGGTTGCGCTTTCAAAACATCAATCAATGACGCCAATTCATCAACAGCATCGTCAATAGAAAGATGTTGCGTTTCGATGGCGTTCAGATACGCTTCAGCGTAAACCTCCGCTATCTTTTCAACTTCCACATCTGCATTAAATTCCGCAGCAAATTGAGCATCCTGTTCCATAGTCGTTACCAATTGACGGTTAATGTTTATTCTTAATTTTGATACTATTTTGATACTTTAATTTTTGGCAAATTCATCAAGTGCGGCACGAATCAATTCGCGATGATGTTCCGGTTTAACTTCGGCTCGAATCATTTTTCCCGCAAGGTTCGTCGCAAGCACCGCACTACGCTCCGCAATCGTTTGTAACGCCAATGTCGTTGCGTCGTCAATTTCACGCATGGCACGGTTACGTTCCTGAACCGAAGCCTCGCGCGCTTTTTCAATAATCCCGTCTGCAACCTGTTGAGCATCTTTGCGGGCTGTATCAAGAATCTGGCGAACTTCCACTTTGGAATCATCCAGTTTTTGTTGATATTGTTTCAAAATCTCTTGCGCTTCCTCATTCACTCGCTGAGCAGACGCAATCTTGTCAACAATACCTTTTTCCCGCTCATCAAGAGCTTTGGCAATCGGTCCAAATGCGAATCTGCCAAGAATTATAGAAACAAGTAAAAAAATAACAAGTGACCAAATTGCCGTATCAGAAACCACTTCCAACGGATTCAAACTAGGTGCTTTGTGTTCCCTTTTGTCTTCTTGTGCGGTTTCGGAAGAAGAAGAACCTTCGTGTCCCGACGGAACCGCTTGCACCGTCCCAATAAAACACAACAACAACACAAACACTAAAACAATTCCGGCAAAAATAATATAACGGTTCATTGTAAAAAAAACTGGAAGTTAAAAATTCAGAATGTACAGGAAGTTAAAAAAAGTAACCATCACGTAATTTAGTTATCAACCCGAACTCTTCGGATCGAATATTTATATTGACGATAATTCGGAATTACCGATTATACTTACCGCAACGCAATTTCAAATTCATCCAACGTTTTACTTTCAAATACATCGGATATTAACGACTCCAAAGCAATCGGATCGGACATTTGACGAATTGCCGCTTCAATATGTTTAGGAATTTTTGTAAATTTTTTACGCAACGCCGCCAAAACCATCCTTTGCCCAACTTCAGCTTTACCTCTTTTTTCGCCAATTGCTTCGGCTTCTTCAAAGATTGTCATAACCATTGTTTTTGTCCTTTCCTTGAAAATAGGTTTTAATGCTTCATTGACCATTTCGGAGTCCAAGCGTTTTTTGCGGGCAACAAAAACTTTAGCGGCAAATGCAAGAAGTTCGTTCAGCAAGATCGTCTGTTGCTCTGCATCATCAATTTCTGTGAGGGGCAACATGGCGTCGGCAAACTCGTCTTCCATATCTTCGGTCATTTTTTTCAAAAATCCCAAACCAAGACGCAACTCCGCACTACCACATAAGTCATTATCATTTATTGCCGGTAAATCAATGACTTTGTATTTAATTTCCGGCACAACACCGATTGGTTGCCCATCTTTATCTTTCGGCAACCAATCAGCCAACTGAGTATAACGCCGCTGACGTGGTTTTTTACCGGTTCGCAAGACAATGAAATAAATTGCCGACAGGACTTTTTGTTTCTCTTTGAGTTCTGTCCACCAAATTGTACCGGCGAATCCAAGCAACCGAACAGGCAATGTCCTAAGTGAACCTCCGACATGTTCAAACAAAATAACCGCTTTTATATTGGCATTACAATTTTTGAGCGGGCAACAAAATACTAAATCCAAAATTTGTTCATCACCTTTCAGACCAATATAATGGGTCGGTGCGGGATAAATTTTATTTATCTCTATATCGCTAACAAAATGAGGATCAGCATAGTTTCGCAAAAAATCAATAAACACCAATATCCGTCCGAAAATATTTTTGACAAAAACATCATAAATATTTCCTTGTCTTTTTTTTGAACGTTTTTGCGGTTTTTGGGCAATCTGACGGTTCATAACGGTTTGGTAAAATTTTCCGGTATTTTACTTTGAATATCAATTTTTTTAGAAACACTTAAAAATATTGATATTTTTGTAATTCTAACGGACAAAAAGTTACAAGTTTTCCGTTTATTGAAAGGTTTACACTTTGGGTTTTGCTTGCTGGTTTTGTTCCGGTCTTATCCGACGAACAGACACAGAATACAAATAACCAATGCGAAAAGTGCAAGACCTTCGACGAGGGCGGCGGTGATAAACATAAGTGTTCTGAGTTGTCCGAGCATTTCCGGTTGTCGGGCGGAGGCTTCGATGACTCGTGATCCGATAAGACCAATCCCGATACTACCGCCAATAACCGCTAAACCTGCTCCAATTCCCACTCCAAGATAACCAAGTGAAGTCTTGGTAAGTGAAAAGGAACCTGTCGCTCCGGCACTGTCCTGCGCCATCGCAATGGCAGGGGCAAACATGAGGAACAAAACAAAACAAAAAACAACAATTCGAGCAAACTTGTTCACGAAAAATCTCCTTTTTTAATAGATAGTGGATTGGAAAAGGGAACATTCAGCGTTTCCATCTGTAAGTTCTTCTTTTCCGATTCTTTAGTGTTGGTGTATTGCCATTCCGATGTACACGGAAGTCAAAAAAGTAAAAATATACGCCTGAAGGAAGGCGACAAACAATTCCAGAAAACTAACACAAACGGCTGTTATAATAACTAAAAAGGTGATCGGAATCCATGCATAAATTGCCCATGCGGACATGGGAATAAATGCGAGAAACACTGCAATCATCAGGTGACCGCCGAACATATTTGCCATGAGACGAATACACAAAGAACAGTGTTTCACAAAAAAACTGAACACCTCCAATACAAACATAAACGGAGCTAATGCAATTCCGATAGCTCCTTCCATTGGCGGAATCATTCCCAGCCAAAAACCGGTAACACCATGATAAATCATTCCGGTGGCGACTACAACGACTAAGGTACAAATTGACAAAACGCCCGTAACCATGACCGAACCGGTTGGCGAACCTGCCCAAGGAAGCATTCCGCCAAGATTACAAAATAAAATAAAGAAAAAAAGCGTCCATAAATAAGGAATAAACGGAGCGGCGTCCTTCTTTCCGATTGAAGGAACAATCACTTCATCTTTCATATAAACAAGAAAAACTTCCATCAAATTCCAAAAACGTCCTTTGATTGGTTTTCCTCCGCGAATCCGTGCTGCTAATGGCAAAAAAATAACAGCCATCAAAACAGCAGCAGCAATTTCAATCAACACGAACTTTGTTATGCCAATATTGACCAGAAATTGAGGAATTTCAAGATGGCAAAACGGAAGATGAAAATAGTCCGTATCTTTAACATGTCCGGCAACAAGATTTTCAATATTTATTCCGCTACTCATTTTATTTGGACAATTAAAAACTGATAAATGAAAACAAATAGGAGATGAAAGAATATTTATTCCAACATCATTATTTTATGTTAATTTAAATCTTTCCCAATTACGTAATTCAAAACTATTCAAAATTATAGTTATTTATTAATCGGTTTTGGAAGCGATTCGGATGAGTTGCCAAAAACCAAGTACAGCTCCAAGTATCGCACCGAGTATGACAAACAGAACCACCGTACCGAACAAATAATCCAGTCCAACACCGATAATTGCCGGAAGAACCATTTCGAATCCGATATTGAAAATCCGAACCGCTAAAGCAATATCTTTTCGGGAACGATCATCATCGGAATTGTCTTCCTCTGTTGTTTCTGTTGTTTCTTTTTTTGGCATTTCACTAGGCACGGTGTCTAATTGTATATTCCCCTTCCACTATTGTCAACCGGAACCGGTCAAACCGGAACCGGTTTAACCGGAACTAACTTAATTGATTTTAGTAAAATCAGCAAATTTTAATTGAAATCATTCTGATAATTTCGGGATTTCAGGGAAATAATTGTAAGTAAGCATAAGGTTGTGCTGGTTCTATTATTGACTCCAATCAGTATGTCCTTGTTAAATATTTGGTAATATCTCAGCGGCATTTTTTTTGAATTTGTTTACAGTTGGCAATTACAAGGTAGGCAATTAACAGGTAGGCGACCTTTCGCCGAAAGGTTTTGAACAATGCAATAAACCCACGGTCGCAACGGTTGTTTTTTCATTTTCGTCCGGCAACAGGGGCAAGTCGGCGAGTACGCCGTATTGTATTGTTTAAAACGTTTCGGAGAAACGTTGACTACCTTTGGAGACCATCGGTAAACAATATTGACGAATATTCCACTGATAGATTACTAAAATTTTAGTAATATATCAGCGGAATTTTTGTTTTTCGATTTTCACCCCGACAGGGACAGTTGTTAGTTAATAGTGGATAGTGAATAGTTAATAGTGTCGCAAGCGGATTACTACCAAAACGGTATTATTCCGCCTGTAAACTCTCCACTATCAACTCTCCACTATCAACTACTCGCTTGACC
>JAITBS010000600.1 GCA_031283515.1 Planctomycetaceae bacterium | reverse complement strand
GGTCAAGCGAGTAGTTGATAGTGGAGAGTTGATAGTGGAGAGTTTACAGGCGGAATAATACCGTTTTGGTAGTAATCCGCTTGCGACACTATTAACTATTCACTATCCACTATTAACTATTAACTAACAACTGCCGTTTTGGGGTGAAGAATCAAAAACAATAATTCCGCTGATAGATTACCAATTCCGTGAAAAGACCGTTGAAATAGAACAATTATTTCAATGGAATTTCTGTGAAATACAATTGTCCATCGCGAAACAGTTCGATTTCTACGGTTCCTTTGGTTGTTTTGATGGTTGACCAGTTTTTGGCAACATATCGGACATCATTTTGTGAAGTAATTGCCCATTCGTGGATGGCGATAATGACATCACCTGTCATGATATTGTTCTTTGCCAAGAGACTTCCTTCCCGTACCGCCTTCACCATAACACCGCCATGAGGACGATCTGCCAAATATTTGGCAAATGTTCGCTTATATTCTTCGGTGAGCATCGGAGTGTATTGAAATCCCAGTGTATCCCAGACAAGATCATCAAGGTTTGATTTTGTTTGAGTTGCTGTTTTTGGGGCAAAACCGGCTCCGGACGGTTTGGGAAAAGCACTGGTGCGGATTGATTCGGAAGAGCGGGACATCCCCTGAGCCAATTTATCTACATGCGGTGTTCCCAAACAAACCGCAAAATCCAACGTTTCCGTGTTTCGCTGAACCGAAAAAGCAACCTCATCTCTGGATTTAAGATCAATCAAGGCTCGTGAAAAATCAAGTTTGTTGGAAATGGAATATTGACCAATCCCTTTGATAATATCACCTTTTTCAATTCCGGCTTCGGCAGCAGGACTATTATTTTCGACCGATTCGACGACAACTTTGAAATGATTTCCTCGCGGTACTGAGGTTGAATCGTTATCTTCCTGATAAACTTTGAGCCCGAGCGAGATGGATTGTTCGGCGATTTCTCCGAGCAATTTGGCGGCAACATCGGTAACCTGATCAATCGGAATCGCAAACGCAATTCCTGTGGCGCCTTGGCGGATTGCGGCGTTAATTCCGATCATTTCGCCGTCAACATTGATCAACGGTCCGCCGGAATTACCCGGATTAATTTCGGTATTGGTTTGAATGGCGACACGGTAAACCAAAGAATCATTGACATCAACTTCCCGATCAATTCCGCTGATTCTGCCGTCTGTGAGCGAAAAAGCGTAACCGTAAGGATTCCCGATGGCAATACAACTTTCACCGGGAATCAAATCGTATGAACGTCCTAAGGTGATTGTTTTCAGTGGTTTACGGGCGTTTATTTTAATAATTGCCAGGTCGGTTTCCGTATCTCTGGCAACAAGATTAGCAGTAAAAACATTCCGGTCAAACGTGGTAACTTGAATTTTGCGAATACCTTCGACAACATGAAAGTTAGTAACAATATAACCTCGTTCGTCAATAATAATTCCGGTTCCCATACCATTGTAAGATTTTCCGGAATCTTTGGACGAATTGTTTAATTCATCGACTTTATCGCCTTGAATACAAACAACTGCATTACAATTTTGTTCGTAAGCTTTTGTTGCCCAATTACTTCGGGATTCGGCGGCACTTACGGAAATAGAACTCGTCAAAATCGGAATCATACCGCATAAGACCAGAGAAACCGCAATAAGGAGAACAATGATTTTTGGGAAAGGCATTGTTCCGGTTGATCTGTTGTAAAACATCGTAAACGGTAGAGTGGGTAGTTAATTCGGAATAATCAGTATAAGTCGTATAAGCGTTGTTCTTTGACCTGAAACACGCTTACTTCCATTTTTCGGCGTTCAGAATGTATTGCTTGAAAAGGAGTGATTTTACCTGAATAATCGGAAAATTTTCACTATCTTAACACCGGCGGACAATTCACAAATTTCAGTCCGCAGATTTCTTAAATAGTCCGCAGATTACGCAGATGTGCGCAGATAGATATTTAATCGGCGTAATCTGCGGACTCAATCTGTGAAAATTTGCGTAATCTGCGGACTAAAAGATCGGCGAACAATCAGAAAAAAACAATAAATTACTCTTGAACCGACTCCGAATTTTTCGTATTCTCCCCAATAATCAAAGGATTAATCAAAAAGTTCCGTGTTCGGGAACACAACTCCTCACGTTAATCAATTATGATAATAATGAAACGATTCTTTTTTTGCGTTTTTTTTATTTTATTTTTTTGTTTTGGTACGGTAGTTTCTGAGCTTGTTGCTTCGGACTTGAAAATTGACACGGGAATCACCGATTCGATTACCAATTTGCGAACCCTGAGCGATTCCGACAAGTACGGCAATAAAGGAACACTCACGATCACGAGTACAGGTGTACTTGAGATTGCAGCCGGTGTTGTCAATATTGAATCTTCCGGTGAAGGAATTGAAGGACTTGATCTGGGAGTTGTACAAATTGAGGATGCAGGCAAAATTGATGCGAAACAAACAATTCGTTTTCAGGAAGGTTCGAATATTAACGGTCAGATTATTTCCACACCGAAGGTCATTTTTGACGGTGCTTCAACATTTTCCGGTTCCAATGCTGAAATTCAAACCGGTCTTCTACTTTTCAATGCTTCTCAAAACACGGATGAAAATGGTCAAATTCCGGCAAGTACGCTTGATTTAAGCGGTGGTGCGGTATTGAATGTTGACGAATTTGTGGCGAATGGTTCTGTAAAAATCGTTATGGCAGACGGAACAGCACTGGAATTGAACTCGTTGGAGGTTGGCGGTTCTGGAACTTCGTTTGATGTTTCTGAAAGTTTTACGGTGTTAGGAAATTACGTAGGTGCAGCCGGTTCCAGAATAACCAGCAAATTAGATAAAGACAACGCCGCACTTGCAGATGGAACGATTACACTTTTAGGCGGTGGAGCACTCATTGACGGAGTGAACAACCTCATTATGCAGTCGTCTATTTTTGCCCAAGAATTACGAGTTCAAAACCATACCGCGATTGCCCAAAATCTTACACTGTACGGCGATTTTACCGTAATGACTCCTGTACAAGATAAGGAATCAATTGTTACGGTGGAGTATGGGATTCAGAGTTCGGGCAAAACAACCGTTCAATCCGATGCTATTTTACGTTTGCGCGGCGACAGTTACTCTAACATGACCTATTTCGGTTACTATTACTACAATGGTTTGTTTTTGGGAGGGTTGGAACTGAAAGACGGAGCACTATTGGAAACTGCCGGAGAAGACGATGCGACTCTTTCGATTGCCTTAGGAGATACTTCCGAATTTCAGAGCGGTTCGACAGTTCGTGCGGGCAATGTTCATCTTTCGGGAGTGGATGCGAGCGGGAGTTCAAAACAGCAATTGATCAGCAATACGGGAACATTATCCGCCGCCGGTTTACTGCAATTGACGACCATCAAGTTTGAAAATACGGCGAATGGTCTTTTGAAAATCAATGGTCTCAAATTAGCGTCTTCATCAATTTTAAACCTGACCGGCAGCGGTTACGAAAACGGCGGATTAACATTTGCCGGCGACAATCCCTATATCGAAATCAGTGCTAATTCCACACTGAATGCTGACGGGAAGACATTGGATTTTACCGGTGTTGAAGTGATCAACAAGAACTCTGACAACGGAATTACAGCACAATCTCTTGTTTTTGGAAGCGGCGGTTCTCTTGCCGGAGCGGGAAATTACAACACCAACGCAACATTCAAAAAAGATTCCAAAGTAAAACTCGACAATACCGGAACGATTAATTTTGGAGATCATGCTGTTTGGTTACAAGAAGGAGCGGTTATTGAATTGAGTGTGAGTGACGGAGTTGGTTCGATAACAACAGAAGGCAAGGTTACGATGGAAGAGGGAGTCATTTTAGAGGTTACCGACGGCTCCAATTACAACGGAAGAACCAAAACATTCCGAATTATTCAAGGTTCTGCGGAATCGATTTTTACGGAATTGACATTGGCGGATACGTTGTTTTTCAAACTTAATCAAACCGGAGTTGACGATGAAAACGGATTATTAGTTGAAATAACGAAATCATCCGACTTAATTGATTACGTTAATTCTTCTAACCAAAGAAATCTCGGCGAATTGATTGATCGTTTGCTCAATAACGGCAACATTAATGATTCTCAACGTGTTGTTTTCGATGCGTTGTTACAGATTGGCACGGATCGCGATTACCAACAGAGTTTGGACAGTCTTTCGGGGGCAGCTCGTGAAAATTCGTTACTTTTTGCACTTTCGTCACCGTGGCGTATTCCGATGGAAAACATTGGATTTCATCGTTTACCGTTGGTGTTGGAAAACCAAACAGGGCGAAACCAAGCAATTTCGAATAATGATCCTCAAACCGTACTCGGACAAAAATTCTTTAAGAAACCGAACTGGAATTTACCAAAACAATATTCATTGAAACGATATTTACCTCAACGAAGTATTGCTCATGATCTTTGGGCGGACATTTATTATAATTACACAAAATTGAATGCGGACGGCAATGCTCCGGGCGGCAATGGTAATCGCGGCGGATTTTACATAGGAATGGCGTTACCGACAGCGTCGAAGGAATCACTTTTGGGTCTTTCAGTTGGTTATTCTGCCGGTCGATACGAGCAATCTTTGGATAAAGTCAATTTGGGTGATTTTCAAATTGGTCTTTATGGCGGCATCAATCTTTTTGCACGTAATCTTCAACTTCGCGGTTACATTGGTTATGGGATACAGAGTTACGAGATTGACCGGAATGTTCTGATTATTCCTTATCAACCGTTTCCGGTTTCCGGCAAAACCGACGGTGATTCGATTTCTGCGGCGTTACATTTTGTTCGTCCGGTTGATATTTCGGAACGTTTTTTGGTGAAGCCGGTTTTGGGGTTTGATTTGGAACGTCTGACGCAAGACGGTTTTACCGAAAACGGATTTGCGGGCGGCACTCTCACGTATGACGAAACATCGCTAACACGAACAATGTTCCGTTTGGGAATTACCGGCGATTATGTATTCCAACGTGTTGAGTTGACGGGGCGTTTTATGTACGGTTTGAAAATAACAGGAGAAAACACTGCCGGAAGTAATCACCATTTCCAGAATCCGGCGAATCTTCCATTTCGTACGGACAGTATTGATCTTGGGAGTCATTTGTTTGATCTTGGTTTTGGCGGCAATATCAGCCTCAACAAAATAAAAACCACATTGCTCTTCCTCGATTACAACACAACACTCGGTAAAAATTCCAATTCCCACACCGCATCACTCGGACTGCTCTTGAAACGATAATATTTTTTGTCCGCAAATGACGCAGAGAGACGCAGATTTTTTTTGCGAAAATCCGCGTCATCTGCGGACTAAAAAATGTTCCAATTTAATCGAGCGAAACCGGTATTCCGTCATTGCGTTGTCCTAGTTTTTTGTAAACATCGGCGTCTATTGTTTCGAAAATCATTCGGACATTGCCGTCACCCAATGCGTGGTTGGCACCGCCGGCATGGAACGAATTAAATCCGCCGACCTGAAATTGTTCCGGTAATTCTGTTGCCCATAATATTTCGGGAGTTGTTTTGTTTGTTTCCGTATCGTTATTATTTTTATTATCCTCTGTTGATATTTTGTACGGAAAGCCTGCCGGATTGATTTGTCCCATTTCATTGAACGGCATCACCCATGTTGCATAAAACGGTTTGTCATTGATTTTTTGTCCGGTATTTCGGATGGTTCCCGGTGAACCGGACATCCAACCGAGTGAAGGACTGAACGCATTTGGCGGTAACAAATTTTCCCAATGAGAAGACGGTATTATTGTTGCTTCCCCAAACCAAATAGTACAAGAATTACCGTCCGAAATATCTTTGCTTCGTAATTGACTGTTGAGAAAAAACACGCCGCGATTATCCGCATCAATCGGAGTTTCCGTTCCTTCATGACACGCCATGTAATTGCTGTAACGACTTCCTTGTGTGGAATAATCCGAAGGGCATTTGAAAATATCGGGTGTTACAAAAGTCCATACTTGTTCATTTTCCGCATCGTACACGCCTTTGGAAAAATCAATTGTATTGTAAAGCGGCGTTTGTTCGATGAACGGCAAAATACGCGGTATCCAACCAAGATGATTACCAATCGGGACATTCCGAATCGGAGCGGTTTTGTTGACGGTTCCCGACGGCAACACCCCAAATGATTCTTCATATTTTTTTGTTGCAATAACAATCTTGTTTAAATTATTTTGACAATTTCCGCGCCGAACAACTTCCTGCATTGCGAGAATTGCCGGAAAAACCATCGCAACCATGATGTTGATAACCGCAATGGTAACAAGGAGTTCGATGAGTGTAAAAGCACTTCGATTGATTGAAAAATGTTTTGTTTTCATTTTTGTTTTGGGGTTGAATTTCGTTTTTGTGCGGAATAATGTTTTGCGGTTGGGAGTTCTTCGGCGGCATATTCTGCGTTGGCGGCGATGTTTTCGTTTTCGGTTACAGCGGTAAGACGGAGATCGGCAACTCCGCATAATACCGATGCCGGAACCGTAACGGAAATATTTTGCTGTTGCTTTTCGGCAATCCGATGCCAATCGTCAACAAGAATATCCGCTTGAATGATTTGCCGTTTCCATGCGTTATTGTGTTTTTCGCGAATGGTTGTTTGCGCCAACAGTATGATCGTACTGCCGACAATTGCCAGAACCGCAAGACCGACAATTGTTGATAATCCGTGCCGTTCATTTCGTAACGGACAACGGCAACGGGAAAATTGCGAATGATAATGAGCGGACATATTTTACCTCATGAATTTTTGATAACGTTTTTTGTAATATATCAGTCGAATTTCTGTTTTTCCCATTAGCCCCGATAGGGGCGTCAGGATTATAACCCGCCCCAACGGGGTGGGTAAAAACTCCTCTTCAACCCAACGCCCTGAAAGG
>JAITBS010000588.1 GCA_031283515.1 Planctomycetaceae bacterium | reverse complement strand
TTTTTTCAAACGATTAGTAATTACAATTATTGGATGAAGGTTGCCAGTTCTACGATTCTTTTGCCGAGATTGATGGCGGTATTTTTTCCAAACTCATCTTCGGCGATACTATCTTTTTGGCTCCAGAGTGTTGCTCCCCAATGGGAAGTTGGTGTGCTGTCCACTGCAAGAATCATTTGTTGAGTCAACATGGAATTTGCCAGAGCATGCAGCAGTGTTTCTTGCCCGCCGTTTCGCGCTGCTCCGACAACAACTCCGCCGAAAATTTTATTTTTGAGTCCCCATGTTCGTTTGATGGGCATCAGCCGGTCAATAAACGCAACACACCGTGCTGAAGGCAGACCAAAATAAACCGGAGTTGCAAGAACAAGACCAATACAATTTTGTGCGGAAATTTTTGTAAGGATTTCATCCAAATCGTCTTTCGGTTGATCGGCACCCACAACTGGAATTCCGATATTTAGGGGAGCCAGTTCGATGAGTTCTGTTTCCAGATTGTGATTGGCGGTCGTAATACTTTCCAGAACAATTTTCAGAGCTTCGGTACAGGTTTTACCGGCACGATGACTTGTGTTAATACCGATAACTCGACGTTTTGCCGTAACTTCCTGAGTGTTTTGGGCGGAAGCGGATAGAGTGATTGCAGCGGCTCCGGTCAGAGTTAAGGCGGTGTTTTTTAAAAATTCACGGCGTTGAGGTGTTGACATAGTAGTTGGCAGGGTGAAAAAAAATTTTTGGAATAAATTTACAAAAAAAAAATATTACGTAACCGAGACTGGCAATATTCGGAATTACCAAACGTTTTTGTGATTTACTGTTTTGTGATTTACTGTTGGTTATTGCCGCCTCAATTCAGTGATTGGCAACAAGACTTTGGCAAAAGGTTATTTGACGATTACAGTAAATGTCAACAAATTCTATAAATCTCTCTGATTATACCGAACAAGTTTTTTTTTCCAATTGCCCCAAATTATTTTCCAAGTTTTGACGCCATTCATACTATATCAGTTGAATAGATTTGAATAGATTTACAGTTGGCAATTCAAAGGCAGGCGGCCTTTCGCCGAAGGGTTTTAAACAATAGTTAAGAAAAATGAGGTGAAAATAAGGTTTGGCGTTGGTTGGTTCAGGGAACATTTTCTAAAATTTGTCCCAAATTCATTTATCGTACTGATAATTTTAGGCTGTTTCAAATTTATTGGACAAGCGCAGTTATAGATGTTTTTTTTCGCGTGTATGGAAAAAACGTCTGAAATCAGGCATAAAATCAGTTCCTGTTTCAATTTTTAATTGATCCACTCGGCAACGCTTGAGAATTTCGGTAATTCTACTTTGACCGGACCAAAGTTGCTGCATCAATATTCGGCGAATATCAGGATTTGCCGTATCCACCTCAAGTAATTCTCCCGTTTCCGCATCCCGTAACGTTAGCAAACCAACATTAGGAAATTCACGTTCACGCGGATCCGAAAATGTCAACGCAATTAAATCGTGTTTCCGAACACACATCGAAAGAGACCGCTCCTGTTCTCCCGCTAAAGAAACTTGTCGGGAAGCCTGAAAAGAATGAAACAGAATATTTTTTTCCAAACGGCTGCTGCCCGCCAAAAAATCACCAACTTTGTCCGGATTTCTCCAATCCACCTCATCCCGAAAACTTTGTTTCATTGCTCCAGTTAACTCTGGAACAAGAAAATCACTCAGCAAAAATACCACCGCACGGCGTTTCTGAACACGATTGACATAATCAAGAACTGCTTTGATATTAGTTTGTTGCGCAGACGGCTCAACCGCTAACAGTTCCCGTATCAAATGTAACACATTCGCCCTACCTTTTCGAGGACGATAATAATCAATGACCTGTTCCGCAAAAGTAATCAGCCCTACCTTATCATTGTTTCTCAAAGCGGAAAACATGAGAGTGGCAGCTATTTCGATGGCGGTGTCAAGTTTCGAGCGGATTGAACCGAAAATGCCCGAAGCAGAAACATCCACAAGGAATAAAATAGTTAATTCCCGCTCCTCAACAAAGTGTTTGATAAAAGGCTTACCCGCACGCGCCGTAACATTCCAGTCAATTGCTCGAATATCATCACCAGGTTGGTATTCGCGAACCTCGCTAAATTCCATTCCACGACCACGAAACACACTCTTATATTGACCCGCAAAAAAATCATTCACTGCCCGATTCGCAACAATTTCAATCCGACGGACTTTTTTTAACAGTTCAGTAGTCTCCGACATTCTCTGCACCCCCAAAAAGTATTTCTAAAAAATATCCTAAAAAATATCCTAAAAATAAGAAAAACAGTCAAAATCCACTCAAAACAATTTCAAATTGACAGCAATCAGGAAATCTCCGACAAAATAGAAACGGAGTAAAAAATAATGACAACAATTAATGTAATCCGTTATGCCGACGGAAGAACAATTTATAATTGCAAAAATCCTGCATATCCGCCCACAAATCCAAAGTTGGGGCTGGAAGGCAACACGGTTTATTGGAACGAACGGACCCGGGAAACAAATGTCGTTATTCCAAGACAACAGGATGAATATTTTTCTCAAACTTCCACAAAATCAACTCCTTATTATTTTCAGGATGTGCCGACAACACGGGATAAATTACCCGCAATTACCGCACGCTCCCAATCAAAGGATTTGTATGGCAGGGTTGCACCGGTAACACTGGAACAAGGCAAAACTCAAATTGCCGTTTCACGTTATTCGACCACAACAAATATCACTCCTTGTGTCCCCAACTCTTATCGCCAAACTGTCCTATATACCAAATAAAATTGTAACTTCCTGTCAATATCCAAATCAATATTAATCACTCTCCTCTTACTCATCCCTATTTGATCCTTGAAATTTCGATACTTTTTTTATTGAGTTGAGACGGGATAAATTTTTGTATCCGGTAATATTATTACACGAATCCGTCTGATTGGAAAGTAATACAATTATTTTTCGATATAAATTCGGTATAATTGATACAAACGGACGCCTATTTCAAATTTTTTGTGATTTTTTCTGTTTAGGGATTTGACGAAATCCGTTTTAGACACCATGATTATTTATGAAAGAGCCGAAATGTTTTCCAACAATGTTCTTTCTTTGTCCCTGTTTTTCAAAAAATCTCACTATTACAGAATGTTTTTCATAAAAAATCAATTTAGCCGTTACAGGAAGTTTTGCCAACAGGAAGGAATGAACCATGTTAGTACTCTCCAGAAAAATAAACGAAAGTGTTGTTATTAACGATAATATAACAATCGTCGTTGTCGAAATACATGGAGACAAAGTTCGTCTTGGTATTGAAGCCCCCAAAGATATTATTATTCATCGTAAAGAAGTTTATGATGCAATTCAGGGAACCACGCCGACTTCTCATAAAAATGTTAAAATGTCAGTACGTTGATTGCAGGATTGAATCGGAAAATCATTCGTTTGAATCAGAATCAACATAACATCTCCGTTTGAATAAAATAAAAAACGCAGTAGTACGAAAATTTACGTTCTACGGCGTTTTTTTATTATTCTTAACACTTCAAGTTTTAATCCCACCACCATTGACCCGGTTGGAGTTCCAGTTTGACGTTGTTCTGAACTTTGGTAATTTGTCCATTCTCTTCGGTTTTAGCGTTACTGGGATGCAGTGCGGTTGGCGGTTCGATTTCAACGCCGCCGCCAATCGGTGCCATAAATATCCCCTTACGCACCGCCGAACCAACAACCGGTTCAACCCGTGATGGTGCATTGAATGTCTGAACCGCATATTTTTCTTCATTGCCAAGAAATTCCATTGACCAACCGGCTTTCCCGTAAAAATCTTCTTTCTGAATGTGAGCGGCACAAACAAGCATGTCAACAAAATTACGAAGTTGCGCAAAAACCAACGATTTCTGCGCTAACTTTGCATATTCCGCAGTGAATGATTTGGAGAAAACTTTACTGGCTTTATCAACTTTTCCTTTTTGAACAATTCGTTCTCCGGTTGCGGTAACGACTTCGTCTTCGGCAACAAGTTTAACACCGGAACCTATCAATTCCATACCGGTTCGGTCTTCCGTTAAAAGCACCGATTGATAATCCGGTACAAAAAACCAACGGAATAAGGCATTTCTATTGGAAGGTTCGGCGTTGGCAATAAATGTATCAATTCGCACTCCGCGCGGAACCGGCTCAACACCAATACCAATCTGTTTCATTCGATAATCTGCCGCAACCATGATACCAGCAGCGTGTGTTGTTGCAGAAATCCCGTCCACCCGAATCGTTTGCATCCCAAGACTTTCCCGCAATCCGCGAACAAAAGCCGCACGCCGACCAGGTCCGTCATAACGACCAAATGATCGTTGAAACTGTTGTAATCGGGCGTTGCCTTCTTCGGTCGGATCGATGGAACAACCAACAACTGCCGTTGCTTCTTTACCGGAAGCGTAAGCACGAAGAGCAACCACCAAATCTTGTAGTTCGCAGACAGGACGATTGCTGGTTGCTCCCATCATCACCCCTTCATAACCAGGGAACCAACCCTCCGCTGGTCCCGCAATTACAATATCTTTCGATTCGGGAAAATAGAATACGTAATGAATTCGTTGAAGACCGGCAAGATATTTCATTTCTTCTGTAACCACTCCATTGCCGTCAATAATGGCTTTTTCAAGCCGGTTCAACGAAAGATACCGAACGGAACTTTTCGTCTGAACATTTTTCGGTAATCGGGAATAGGAAGCTCTTGCCGACAACAGATATTGTTCATTGACCCGCCCATAATCCAGCGTATAGTCACGGCGAACAACACCAGACGCATCAATCCGAACTCCAGAATAATTTGAGTACGGATTACTCTCTTCGCTGTTATTGTTGTTGTTATTGCTTTGGGCTTGTAACACTTCCGTCGAGACCGCAACAAACGCCCAAACAAGGAAAAGTGTCAATAGTGTCGGTGTAAATTTTCTAAAATGCATTTTAATATCTCCATTTTTTGGCAATAATTGTCGGCTCCGTAACGTAAACGGAAACCCGGAACATTAAAAACCTTTAGCTTCATTAGGAATGTATTTTCTAATGAAACGATAATACGGTATATTGTTATATTTCAATTGTAATATTTCAGCGGAATTTTTATTTTGAATTGTTTCTGGCTAAATATACCTTACACGGTAAAAAATTACCATTTATTGTTGTTTGATTCGGGCAATTTCCGTAAGAAGGACTGCATGTTCCCTGACAAGTTTTTTACGTTCTTCACGTTCTTTTTCGAGACGCTTAATAACAACATCTTTCGGTTGATCGAGAAACAAGGTGTGTTGGCAAGGTTTTTTTTGCGAAAAATCGGGAGATTTGTCATATTTTCCCGATTTTTCGGTAAAAGAGATCAACACCCATGTTTTTCGAGTTTTTCTCTTAACACATCTTGCGTGAAGGGTTTAACGAGGTAATCGGTAACACCGGCTTGAATTGCTTCAAGGACGCGGCTTTTTTCTGCTTCTGTTGTTACCATGATTACAGGGATTTTTGTATCTTGTGCTCGAATAGCTTTGAGTACTTCCAAACCGGTCATACCGGGCATATTCCAATCGGTCAGAACCATATCAAATTTGCCGGGTGCAAAAATTGCGATGGCTTCCGAACCATCAGCCGCCTCAGCAACATCTTTAACACCAACAGCTTGCAATGAACGCAGAATAATTTTCCGCATTGTACTGGAGTCGTCAGCAACAAGAACTCGTGTCATATTTCACCTCATTAAGGATATTTCGGGGTTAAAAAATCGATCATAATACACCGGTTTTACTCATATTCCGGTTTTAATTCAATACTTGAGTAAGTTCTTTTCTAATTTGACTTTCAATTGTGTTTTTCATCAAAAAGGCGGCAACAGGCAAATCAATGGAAATCATTACCGAATCAACAAAAGACTGAACAGAACCGGTTAATGAAAAACCATAGACTTTGAAAGCAAATTCCATTGAATGGGGATTTATCCAGGTTTCAGTCAAATCGGTAACCGTATAGGTATGCTGTTGTTTAATTTCTGCGTGTTTTTGTTTTAAGCGTTCTGTTGCTTTTTCCTGACCGAGTTGATGAGGAACTGTAATTTTCACTAAGGGCATAGTTATAGGATAGGCGTTTGAGACCTGATTAAGTGTTGAGGATATTTGTTTTGAGTTGGGAAATCAATTGAACTGCTTGGTTAATTTCCTCTTTTTGGCGTTGCGGGTCTTGTGGGATTTCACGTTCGATGGTTAAAGCACCGTGGTAACCGATTTCGTGTAAAGTTTGAAGAAACAGTTCGGCGTTGACCTGACCGGTTCCGAAGGGAACTTCGCGTCCCCAATCGACGCCGGATTTACCGGTTGTTGCCAAAGCGTCTTTGCAATGAACACCGCGAACATAATGACCAACCGTTTTCAACGCTCCAATGGGATCACCGATTCCGTAAAGAATCAGGTTTGCCGGATCGAAATTGATGAACAGATTTTTTCGTTGAACATTATTGATAAATGTGAGGAGCGAATCGACGGATTCCTGACCGGTTTCTAAGTGCAAGGTTTGATTATTTTTAGCGAGGTGATCACAGAGATTGCGGATTGTTTCAACGACATCTTTATAATCGGATGAAGTGCGGTCATGTGGAACAAAACCAATATGGGAACCGATTGCGGTGACACCGAGTAATTTTGCGAAATCGGATATTTCATAGGCTTCTGTTAATCTTGCAGAACGTGTTGCCGGCGGGACGAAGCCGACTGTTTGGGCGGTAATTTCGATAGTTTCATAACTTTCGCCTTCAAAACCAAGAAAAACGGTTGTGATAGTGATGTTGTAATCGGAAAGTTGTTTTGTAAAAACGGCGGCATTTTCTGGAGTACGGCTTGTTTTGTGGGGTGTGTGAAGTTGAATTGTCTCGATACCAAGATCACGAACAACTTCCAATTTGACACCAAGACCGGCGTCAATACTTGCAAAAACTCCAATGGGCCAATGTTGCATGGTTCTGTTTTTGATGAATCTAAAGGAATCGAAGTAATTTAATTAACACATAAATATACTTTATAAAATGGTTGATGGCAACCAGTACAATCTGTTAAGACAAAGAATTATAACACTTTCGCCCATAATGTGAAAGACCAGTTTTCCGATTAACACAATTTTGGACGGAGTTCTAACGATTTACACTAAAGAATCTCTAAAAATCTGCGGACAATCTACGTAATCTGCGGACTAAAAAATCTTACGGAATTTCAACGAAACCGAAACGTTACGGAATAGATAGAAGAATTTTCTGAACGATTTTTTCGGCGCGGTCTGCGATTTCCGGTGATTCGGTTAATTCGGGAGCGTGATGTGGTTTGCGGCGGGCGTCGATAACCAGAGGTCCGGTACAGCCCCAATGTTTATTGTGCCAAAATTCGCCGACTCCGTGAATATCATGAGCCGGATCACTTTTGGTAAAAGTAGTCCATAAAAAACGATTTAAATTTGAGGCAACCTCCGCCGAATTATCAACCCAAACAATCAATGGAAATTCCGCCGGAAATGAACCGGTCATATCAATATCTTCAACACAAAGCACACCCGGAAAAACAACACGCGGATTTTTTGCCGATATCGAAACATCCAATGAACCGCCTAAATGCCGAATCGGCTGCCCACTAACCGCAACAAATAATTTCGAACCGTGATTCAGTTGAACATCGGAATAATCAAGCGTATCAGCGGTTGTTTGCGTAACGAAATGAGCATCGTAACGCCAATCTGCCCGTGCTAAAATGTGTTTTAAAAATCCGGCAACATTGTGAACATCAAGAGTTGTATCATCTTCACGTGCGGCAAGGAATAAAAATTTGGCAAGTGAAAGTTGCCCGAAACCAAGAATGGCATGAGCCAATGTGTGAAGTTCGGCGGCGCGGCGTTTGGGATCAAGCGGGCAATACTGTTCTCTTCCCAATGCCAGAAGTAAAGGATGAACTCCTGCATCGTCCACTGCGTACACGGCATGAATTCCCGGAATCTTTTTTGGAACAATATCGCCGATAATATAATGAATAAACTTGGCAAACTGTGTATCTTCCTGAGGAGGACGCCCAACAACCGTAAAAGGGAAAACCGCATTTTGGCGATGCCAAACCGATTCGATTTTCAGTACAGGAAATTCATGAGCAAGACTGTAATAACCAAGATGATCACCAAATGGTCCTTCCGTTTTTGTTTCTGTTTGAAGAGTTCCGGTGATACAAAAATCTGCTTCCGCGTAACAATTTAACGGCGGAATATGTGTTATTGTTTTAGGTTCGGAAGGCGGAAACGCCATAGGAATACGATGTTGTCCCAAGATTCCGGCGAAAAGCAGTTCGCTAACGCCTTCCGGTAACGGCATGACCGCAGCCAGAGTCATTGCCGGTGCACCGCCGACAAACACATTAACCCGAAGAGGTTTACCGGAACGTATGGCGGCGGCATGATGAACGGCAATACCGCGATGAATCTGGTAATGCAATCCGGCTTCGTCATTTTGTACATAATTGTTGCCTGCAAGCTGAACACGGTACATTCCAAGATTTGATGCCGCAAAACCGGAATTGTTCGGGTCTTCCGTGTAAACTTGGGGCAAGGTAAGATATGAACCGCCGTCATTTTGCCATGAAACAAGTTGCGGTAATTGGTCAAGAGTTGTTCGGCAAGCGAACACCGGAGCGTTTCGGGTGGAGAGTTGTTTCGGACGCGAATACATCAACGAAGTCAGAGCCAAGCGTCCCAGTGAAAAGGCTGTTTTGAAACGAAGCCGATTCGAAATAACCATAACTGGATCTGCTCCCAATTCGATTGTTTTCCGAAGCGGTTCAATTCCGTCGCGGAAAATAAATTCAACACGCGATGATGTACCGAAAAGATTGGCAAGCATGGGAAAAGTTGTTCCAACCGGTTTTGTAAACAGAACTGCTGGTGCTTCTGCTTGATAAAGCCGACGCTGCACCGCTGCCATTTCAAGATAAGGATGAACCGGTTCGCCGAACTCAATCAATTGTCCGGTTCGCCGCAAATCGTCAATACAAGATTTAAGTGTACGATAACCCATGCAAAAATGAAAAACTCGTTTTTTTATCAACCACAGAGAACACAGAAAACACGGAGAGGATTTTTAATTTGTATCAAAAACATAATCTAAAATAAACAAAAGGGAACTTCTAAAAACTAATTTTAGAAGGAACGCGGGCGTCCCGCCTGCATGGCAAACGCCTAAATAGGCGGTCGAGACGACCGCGATCCTAATAAAAATAAATTTTACATGAGTTTTTTAGAAGTTCCCAATAGTTGATAGCGGATAGTTAATAGTTGATAGCGGATAGTTGATAGTGGAGAGTTAATAGTGTCGCCGATGGATTACTATCGCAAGGGTATTATTCCGCTTGCGAACTCTCCGCTACGGAACAATGGCACTGATAATTTCACTCCAAGGACCTTTTTCACCTCGCGTGTTTTCCCATCGCAGGCAGAAATAGACGTTTTTTCCGCGTTGACTTTCATTAAATTCCAAGATCAACGGCGTATGTGTGTCGAAAGAAGAATGAACTAACTCTTCGATCTCAGTTGGCGGAGCGTCGAGGATAGCCCAACGGATTTCAGCACCGTGTTGACCTTTTGGTTTTGCTTTTGTTTTTTTCTTGCCTTGATCATAAAAGTGAATACCCAACCGGCGAATTGTTCCGCTGTCAATATCATAATCGGGATAGGTAGTTGCCACTGGTGCGGGAACACGTCCGCTTGTGCGGGCGGGTAATCCCATTGCGACAAGGTCTTCATCTGTTACCAAAGGACTCTCTTTCAGAAAACCGGTGTACAATTTCCGATAAACAACCCGCAATATTGCTTCGGTGTTCTTGAGATGTTCTGTTTTAATTTGCGTCCGTTCTGCCGGATCTTTCCAATCATTGAACGCAGTCCGAAAATCAGTAAGTTTCTGCGCAAATTCCGTGTCAAACCATTCCCCTTGCGGCGTAGTTATTGCCAATCCCATCCGATCACGATTCCCCGAAGTCAACATGTACTTCACAGTTATCGTTGCCAAATCATATAAGGCTTCGTGGTTCGAAGGAAGCCAATCTTTCATCGGTGACATAAAAAAATCTCCTTAATAAAGGTTAAACTAACGTGTTTACAACAATTTTGTGAGTTCACAATCTCCGTTCGTGAGTTCACAGTTCCGGTTCGTGAGTTCACAACCTCCGTTCGTGAGTTCACAATCTCCGTTCGTGAGTTCACAATCTCCGTTCGTGAGTTCACAATCTCCGTTCGTGAGTTCACAGTTCCGGTTCGTGAGTTCACAATCTCCGTTCGTGAGTTCACAATCTCCGTTCGTGAGTTCACAATCTCCGTTCGTGAGTTCACAATCTCCGTTCGTGAGTTCAC
>JAITBS010000580.1 GCA_031283515.1 Planctomycetaceae bacterium | reverse complement strand
CCGTATGCGAACCAATGTATCCCGTCCCCCCCGTTACCAAAATCTTTCCTCGCCCCGTTTCCTTTGTTGCTACCATATTCCTTTCTTTTTTTGCAAAGGTAACGTTTTTCGGCTTTTTCAGCCAGAAGATGGGATATCCTTCGGTCGGAGATATTAGTGGAGTAGGAAATGGCGGAAGCCTTGTCTTTCTATTTTTCGGGAATAGCATGGAACAATGTCCATTTCTGTGGTAATTAGACGGCCATATCGCATGTTGAAAAATTCCTATCCACACATCTTTGCGATATATTTTTTTTTACGACCTTGCCAAAAAATACAGAGAAATAAAAGTATGTATTCAAGAGATTGTACCTTAAAGGAAATTGGGGAAAAATGTGGACATCCATCGCAAGAAATCCAACAGACAGCTGACATTGAGTTAACTCAATTAGACAAGATTGCGAATAACGAACAGTCGTCATCCGTCAGACAGTTTCGTAGCTTGGACGAATTTGGCGATGCCATGCATCTGAAACTGGTTGAATACTCTGAATTTGCTATCAACATACCCTCACTGAGGGTATCAGAAAGTAAAATTCTTTACGGACTAGAGGCATTGTTCCAAAATACGATTCACCAAAAACCTATATCTTTGGAAAGTCGTCGTTACATTGGTAATAAGGCAAAACTTACCAAGTGGATAATGGATTTGATAGATAAAGAAACCGAGAAAGTAAACACTTTTGTGGATATTTTTGCGGGTACGGCGTCTGTATCAAATCAAGCGATTCCCAAGTATAAACAAGTAATAATAAACGACATCCTTTTTTCTAATAATGTAATATATAAAGGATTTTTTGAGGCTGGAGAATGGGATGTGGAAAAATTGAATGACATTATTACTTATTACAATGCGCTTGATCCAGATATGTTACAAGAAAATTACTTTTCTAAAAATTTCGGAGGGAAATTCTACGAGCATAATGTCGCCAAATTAATCGGACACATCAGACAAGATATAGAAAATATAAAATCAAAACTTACTGTTAAAGAATACAATATACTTTTATCCACACTTATTTACAATATTGACAAATTAGCAAATACTGTTGGGCATTTCGACGCCTATATAAAAAAACAGATTAGAGTTCAACAACTACACTTACGTCTTATCAATGCGCGAGATTTTAACAATGTGAAAATCTACAGAGAGAACGCTAATGAGTTGGCAAAAAGACTGAAATCTGATTTGGTCTATATTGATCCACCATATAATTCAAGGCAATACAACAGGTTTTATCATCTTTATGAAACATTAGTAAAATGGGATAAACCTCTACTTTTTGGCGTGGCATTAAAACCTGCTCCTGAAAACAATAGTTTGTATTGTACAACAAAAGCCAGAGATGCTTTTGAACATCTTGTTGTCAATCTTAATACCCGGTTTTTAGTCGTTTCCTACAATAATACATACAATTCTAAAAGTCATTCTTCTGAAAATAAAATCCGACTGGAAGAAATAGAAAGTATTTTGAATAAATGTGGAAAAACGAAAATATTTGAGTGTTCACATAAATTTTTCAATACAGGAAAAACAGAATTCGAAGATCACAAGGAATTATTATTTATCACCGAAGTAGATGATAAGAGAAAAAATAAATCGTTCTCCTCTGTTTTACATTGGAGATAAATATAAACTTGTTCGGGAAATCAAAACATATTTCCCCGATACAATAAATCGCCTCATTGAACCGTTTGTTGGTGGCGGTTCTATTTATATGAATGTTTATGCAAATGGATATTTATTAAATGATATTAATACGCATGTGGTTGATATTCATCGGTTTCTGTGTTCATTCATTGGTCGAGAGGAGAACTTCTATGATTTAATTTTTAAAATTATTCATAAATACGGCCTTTCGTGTTCTTATGAAGAAGATATTGTGCCGACCACGTTGAAACAACATCACATGAAAACGTATTATGCTCGTTTCAACAAGGAAAAATTTAATCGGTTAAAAACAGATTACAATCATTCAAAAGAACGAAATATTGCAGAATTATATATTCTCCTGATTTATGGTTTTAATAGAATGATACGATTTAATTCTCAAGGCGACTATAACCTACCTGTTGGCAACATTGATTTCAATCAAAATGTATACAATGCCCTTTCGAATTACTTCAGTATCAATGCAACAAAAAGACCGAGATGGTTTAATCAGGACTTTAGGAGATTCTTAGGGGATATCGACTATCAGAAAGACGATCTAATATATTTGGATCCGCCTTATTTGATTACTTTTAGTGAGTACAACAAATTGTGGAACGAAACACTAGAACGGGATATGTTGCAACTACTTGACCATATGAATAAAGAAAATATTAAATTCGCAGTTTCCAATGTAACTCATTACAAAGGGAAAGAAAACAGTTTGTTTATTGTTTGGTCCCAAAAATACAACAGACATCCGATAACGAGTAATTACATCAGCTATCACGACAGCACGATAAAAAAAATCAAAGAAGTTCTAGTAACAAACTTCTGATACATAAAAAGCAATTTACACAAGAAGAAAATACGCTAAAGAAAAAAGGATGAGAGTATCGGAATACAAGCCTCTGTTGTTTACTACAACCGTGAGAAACCCACAGAGGTTTAAAGCGTTATTGTGTATATTTGTAAAATTTAATGGACAACTCCTCACTAACGATTTAGCAACAACTATTGTTAGTGAGTTAATCCGTTATGGATTGTATCGTCCCAATAAGCAGAGTAAAAAGATTAAAGAGAAGTGGGGAACAACATCTCAAGGTGATTTTTCGGAATGTATTTTAACTGATGAGGAAGTGAAATATATTTTTGATAACAATCCGCAAGATCATAAAGAAGCAGGGTTTGCCAAAGGATATCCTTCTCGTTTTGCCACATTTTTTTATTTTGCAAAAGAATTAGGTTTTGTCTATTATCAGCCTAACGAGAGAATAGAGTTCTCTACGATAGGTAAAAAAATCGCAAGTATATTTTCTATTAAAACGAAAAATGGTAAGATATCTGTAACTAAGCAACATCCCGAATATGAACAACAGGCATTTTTACAAGCAATGGCAAAATCTCAACGAAGTAATCCATTCGTTAGAGTTTTAAATGATAATATTCCTCTTGTTTTGTTACTTGAAACCATCAAGAAGTTGAATGATGCTCCTGAATTTAATTCTGTTGGCATTTCCCGAAAAGAATTAGCCTTGTTGATTTTTTGGAAAGATAATGACTCCGAGGCAATATATCAGCGTATTAAAAAACTTCGTAAAGATCATGGATACAACCCAAGTGATGAGATAATCGTTGATATCTGCACAAGGGAGATTTTACCGAATTTTAAAAAATTCAAACCTAAATCTATCATTTCGGAATATCCTGATGAATTTATCCGAAAAATGCGCTTGACTGGATTGATTTCCTTGCGAGGTGCTGGTCGGTTTATCGACATCAATCACAATGAAGACAAACGTGTAAAATACATTATAGACAACTACTCAACCTATCAGAAATACGATACGGAGAGAGCATATTTTGACTACATGGCTCAAATCGACAACAATCTATTTTCTATATCCTCTGTAGTTGTCGACGCAACACGTAGTGAAAAACTATTACAAAAATGGATTGACACTTATGATTGGAATAACATAAAGTCAGAACTACGTATTCTTTCCAAACGAAATAAACTATCCAAAGACAATATCTTAAGATTTTTGCCCAAGTCTGTAAGATTAGAATTCTTGACTACATTAGCGATCAAGTCGAAACGACCCAATGTTCGTGTAATCCCCAACTATCCTTGTGATGATGAAGGTTTACCAACATCAACAGCAAATGGGATAGGAGACCGCGGCGATATCGAATGTTTTGAGGGCTCAAATGCCATCTTAATAGAAGTCACAATGGCAGAAGGACGCATTCAGACAGTAATGGAAATATGGCCTATTGATCGTCATTTAGAGGCATTTCAAACCAAGTATAAGCAAGATTCGCAATGCATTTTTATCGCCCCGACAATCTTCAAAGATTCGGAACAGCAAGTTGAATTTGTAAAGACAAAATCAAAACGTATAATACGTCCATTCAGAATTGATGATTTTGTCTCGTATTTAGAGACAGAAAATCCATTGTTTATAACATAATATTTAGCCTTCTCTAAGAGCATTTCATTCTCTATAACATCATACAAGACTTGAAATAACAATTTTATAAATCCTTTCCGATAAAACGTACTTTAAAAGGAGATTTATTCCGTACGTCATTTGTTTACATTTCCTTATCACATCTCTTTCTACGAAAATCCACGGTTTTATACATTCAAATTAAGCAAACGTGTACGGAAACCTCTAATCGTTATTTTCCCATGAGTAACAAGAAGATTAGGAAGAATGTAACAAAGATTCCAAATTCACAAAACCATGGAAAAATTGTACTGTTTATTTTTCCTATGATGTAAAATAATAACAATTGCTTCCGAACGAATAATTGTTGAAGCCCATTAGTTATGAACTATCATATTTCGAAGATTATATCATGTCTTTTCTGTCAATCTATATTCGATAAATAATCACTTACTATTTATCGAAACTGTTTGATTATTCGAATTATATAATGAATCATTCATATTTCCCATTGTTAATTTATCGCATTATTTTTCGTATACTTTAAAGATTAGAGCATTTGTCTTCTCAAAAAAATTCCCGGATCTGTCTTTTAGGTCAATAGGTTAACCTGTCCGTAATCATTACTCTGACAACTATCTGTGACTTGTCTACAAATAACAAACCTAATTTTGTGTACTATCCCCATGCCGACTGTACGTTCTATTCGGGGTATTGCATTAAATACAATGGGAACGTCGATGCCTTGATGTCACAACTGAACTCGGAGAGAATGGAAAGATTTGTGGCCATGTCAAGCCGGGATTTTCGTGGTGGTTGGAAAGCCTACAACAAAAAAATCATCGAAAACTTCGAAGTCACCCTGTAAAACACATGCAGGATAGAAGCAGGCGTGGTGTTCAGCGGAGGAGGAGACGGCGGAGGTCGTTTCTTTCCGTTTCGCCTACGTTCAATTCTTGCTGAAGATAATGGTCGATGGTACCGTAACGCGCTACTATCTCCTCCTGAGCGGCGTTCAGGTATGAGGGACGGACACTCCACA
>JAITBS010000537.1 GCA_031283515.1 Planctomycetaceae bacterium | reverse complement strand
AGTCAAATAACCTTAATTTTTACTAAAATTAAAAGGAGTTATTTATGAAATCGTTTTTTCATTTATTTTCATTTGGTAACTATTATGTATCGGCAACATTCTTTTATTTGGGACTTGGTTTTATTTTGTTTGCCGTAACACCAGAACTTCCTCAATCTTTTGCACAATGTGATAGTTGTGAGACAGGATGCGGCGGCGAAGAATGTAACGGACAATAGATGATATTATAATGACAAAAATATATTTTACTCTTTTTGTACTATATCAGTGGAATTTTTGTTTTTCGATTTTCACCCCGACAGGGGTGCGATTTTCATAACCGCAGGTCCTCGACCTGCGGACTCATACAACTAACAAACCTCTGTCTGAAAGACAGAATTTTAATAATTCTAGTTTGTACGATTCGGCTCGTTTCGTTTCGCCTTTCAGGCGAGGTTGAGATGAGGTATTGACCGTAGGTCGCGCTTCGCTTGACCTACGGTTATGAAAATTCCACCCCTTCGGGGTGAAGAACCAAAAATAATAATTCCACTGATATATTACAAATAACTTTTTCCAAAATAATCTGAAACTTCCTAATATTGCCATGACACAAACCTGTCCTATTTGTCAATCGAACCGTACAAAATTTCTTTCTGAAAATTACGATATTTGGTATGGTTATCCTGATTCATTCGAATTAGACCGATGCGGTGATTGTGGTCATATTTTTATTGTCGGCGATGTTACAGAAGAAATGTTAAGTGACTTTTATACCAACTATTATCCGCGTAAACTTTTTAATCTTGACCTTTATAAACCTTATGTTGAAAGCACAGGTTTTTTTGCGTGGTTAGATGGAGATCGGGCGTTATGTCATCGTTGGGTTCCTAAAAATGTTCGTGTTCTGGATATTGGTTGCGGTTATTGTGAAACACTTGGTTATCACAAAAAAAGAGGTTGTGAAGTTTACGGCGTTGAAGCGGATGAAAACACTGCCAAAATCGCTGAACGTTACGGATTTAATGTCCATGTAGGATTTTTCGATGCGAATAACTATGAAAAGGATTTTTTCGATTATGTAACGATGAATTGGGTTTTGGAACATTGCCTTAATCCGGAAGAAACACTCCGACAAGTTTATTCTGTCCTTAAACCGGAAGGAAAATTGATTTTTTCTATACCCAATTCTTTTTCTATCAGCAGATACACATTTGGGCAATTATGGACTCGTTGGCATACTCCGTATCATTTACATCTGTTTTCGCAACACTCCGCACGTTTATTAATTGAAAAGACTGGTTTCCGATATGATGGTTCAAAAAGTTTTACTCCATCAAGCGCCTTAGTAGGACAATGGGCATTTCTTTTTGTTCATGGTAAAAAATGCCAAAAATCGAAGTGGGCACGTCCATGTCCCGAGCTTTACTTTGAAAAAAATCAAGAAAAGATTTGGTTTATTCGGTTGTATCGTTTTCTTGAAAAAATCAGGATACATGCTTGGTTGATGCGTTTTGGAGATGCAATCGGTATGGGTGATGACCGGCTTTATTTCGCAACAAAAAAATAAATTTAATCTGGATTTGCAATAGAGCAACAGTATAACAACCCAACATAGTACAGCAATACTGTAACTTAGAATAATATAAGAATAAATACGTAACTACTCACGTTGATAAACAAAATGTTAGGAAATTCAAAAGATAGACAAACCTTTCGCTAAAAGATTTTTACTTATGTCGTGTCGGTGTACTTACTGACAGTGAATCAGATTGACAACGACAATTGGTATTGTTTTATATTTTTATTTCAATTTTCATCCACAAACAGAGTACAAATTGTTTATTGCCGACGTGATTTTTGTTCTACCGTTTGAACCCTTTTAATCCAATATAATGAATCTCCAAGTATTAAAAACAATTTTTC
This sequence comes from Planctomycetaceae bacterium, assembly GCA_031283515.1. Classification (GTDB taxonomy): domain Bacteria; phylum Planctomycetota; class Planctomycetia; order Pirellulales; family Thermoguttaceae; genus WRKP01. The sequence continues at coordinate 6,012 of JAITBS010000537.1, read as the reverse complement.
GGTACACATCAAAACACCTCAAATCACGTTTTGATGGTACAATGATCCGGCGTTTACGTTCTTTGCATCGTGTAAAGAGAATACTGGAACAATTACAACCGGATAAAAACTCTTTAGAATTTTGGCTTAGTGAAGTCATTGATGCCGACTTAAAATTTTATAAATCAACCTTGCTTATTGCGGATAAATTTTGGTTTCTTTTTGAAAGTCCATTGATTAAGTGGTTTTTACGGAAAGCACGAATCCGACAAATTGGGTTGTACGATAAACTGGAAACAATCCGGCTTTCACCGGAAAAAGACCGTATTGTTTTAAATAATATTCAACTTCCTCGTGCTAATGAAGCGGAAAAATTTTTATTTGTCATATCAATTGTTGAAATTCTCATTCCTTATCTGGTACAAAATCCTGAACTGTTAGAAAATCTTTTTGGAAAAGACATTGAGACTGAAGGACTTTATGAACCGAATGAACATATCCAACTCCAACCTGCCGATATTGTTATTGATGCGGGAGCCAATGCGGGTTTCTTCTCTGTTCTTGGCAGTGCTAAAGGATGTTCTGTTTATGCCTTTGAACCGATGCCGTATATGCGGGAAAATTATTTAGTACACGTTGCCGCATGGAATCCTAACATCACGGTGTGTCCTTTTGCTTTGTGGGACAAAGAGGAAGAATTAACGTTTTCGGTAAGTCATGCCAATCCACATTCTGCCACTGCAGTCGTTAAAACCGGTTACAAGGATATAGAACAGATTACAGTTCCTGCGATTTCTCTTGATGAATTTGTTCGTAAAAATAATATTCCCCGTATTGATTTTATCAAGGCAGACATTGAAGGAGCAGAACGTCGTTTGTTGATGGGAGCCAAAAATGTACTGAAAGAATTTGCTCCGAAATTGTCAATCTGTACATACCATTTACCGGATGACCCGTTTGTTATTCGCCGTTTGATTCAGGAAAGTAATCCGAACTATACAATTATTGAAGGTGTTAATAAAATTTATGCCTATTGTCCAAAGAAAGAAGAATTAAAATAAAGATACCTGATCAAAAGATAGTCGAGACCCTAAAATTTCAAGGTATGTGATAAAAATCTTCACTATATTAGTTTCAAAATTATTTTTTGTTGAATTGTTTTGGAAGTTTTAATTTTCAGGTATTGGAATAAAATTTATGTAACTATTCAAGAGATGAAATTAAATGAGTTCGTTTTTAAGTTTCTATTTTTGATAAATGATTGAACCTAAACCTCATTTTCACCTAATTTTTCTTAACAAAACAACCTCATAAAGTAGTTGATAGTTGAGAGTGGAGAGTGGAGAGTGGAGAGTTCGCAATGCGGAAGTATTACCGTTTTGGTATTACTCCGCTTGCGGCACTATCCACTATCAACTAAAAACCGACCTCATTACCTCATTAAAAACGTAAACGAATAATGAGGTAATGAGGTTAGTTTTGTGGGATTCATTACTACTGAGGTTGTTTTGTTCGGAAAAATTGGGTTAAAAATGAGGTTTGCGGAAACTGTTAAAATACCTTTTGAAAAATTCTACTGATATATTACATTGAATCTATTACCCGATTTTATTATTTTGCGGTGAAGGTGACACTCCAAAAATTCCGTAACCGGATTCAAGATATTTTCCGGTTGTTGCCGGAATTTCCATTACAAATTTTTCCCAACTCCATTCTTGGGACATTCCGGCATTGTTCATCATTGCCTGCATGGCGGAACTGTCGAATCCTGAAGTGTGCGCCGTCAAAAGAATAAAACACTGATTGTTACTCAGCAAACCGGTAATATCGGACAATAATGCGGGTAAATGTTCTGCCAGTTTCCATGTTTCGCCTTTAAGACCATGACCGTAACTGGGAGGATCAAGAATGACTGCATCGTAACAATGTTTCCGCCGAAGTTCTCGGTGTACAAATTTTCGGACATCTTCGACAATAAACCGAATACTATTCAAACCGTTTAATCGTGCGTTTCGTTTTGCCCAATCCGTAACACTTTGTGCGGAATCAACATGAACCACCGAAATATTCGGTGCCGCCAACGCCGCCGCAAAAGAACTGCCGCCGGTGTACGAAAAAAGATTCAGAACATGAATTGTTTCTGTTCGTTGTTTTGAGACTTCTGCAAGAGCAAACGCAATTCGTTGCCAATTGATTTGTTGTTCGGGAAAAACTCCAATATGACCAAACGGTGTACAACTCAATTCCATATTGATTGTTCCCTTGATAATTTTATTGATTCCTTCAAACGAAACAGACCACGGTTTCAGTTCTGTTGTCCAATATCCGCGTTCGGAATTTTGTGACGAAATCACAAATCGGCTATCACTTTGTTTCCATAAAACCGGTTTTTCCGAACAAATATGTTCCGCCGCCGGACATGGACGGTCAAGAATGTACGAACCAAAACGTTCCAAACGCCGTCCGTTACCAAAATCAAGAAGTTCGTAATCGTTCTTCATCAAAATAACCGATTTTGTAACTGTCTCTTTTATTTCTAACGTTTTCACCTATCATACGGTTTGATTACGTCATAGTTATTAATTACTGATACCATTTGTAAAACTTCACTGAACACATTAACAACTGCTCCAAAATGAACATTTTAATCGTGTTCTGCGTTGAGATATGTCGTAACTATTTATAATCAACAGTTTAGCATCAATCCCCGAACCAGGTGAACAACGCTGTTTTGAGGAGTGAATCTGGTAGTGAACCGCCGCTTATATGTTTTTACAAGTATTTATAATACAAAGACTTACGCAAAGTTTGTAACAGGCAGACGAGTAGGCGGCAAAGGGGCGCAGGCGCAACAGTTAAGGAGCGCAACAGTTGATGCCATGTCCGTCCGTAAACAGAGATCAACTCCCCACTGTCAACTACTCAGACTATTTTTCATATTGGACAAGAGTTTCGATTTTTTCCATTTTGATTTTGTTGCGTCCGTTCAGGAACAGCAACTCAATAATAAATGCAGCACCAACAATTTGTCCGCCGCTTTCGGCAACTAATTGCCGGCAAGCTTCCATTGTACCGCCTGTTGCGAGAAGATCATCAATCAACAGTACACGTTTCCCCAATTGAATCGCGTCAATATTCATTTGCACGGTATTGGTTCCGTATTCTAATTCATACGATTTGGAGACGGTTTTGAAGGGTAATTTCCCGGGTTTACGGATGGGAATGAGACCGGCACCAAGTTCTATTGCCAACGGTGCTGCGAAAATAAATCCGCGTGCCTCCGGAGCCGCAATCAAATCTATCGGTCCCCAAGCCTTCACCTTTTCGGCAAGCTGGCGAACCGCCTCACGAAAAAGATCGCCCCTTTGGATAAGAGTGGTAATGTCATAAAAAAGAATCCCCGGCACCGGAAAATCAGGAACCTCACGAATAAAATCAGTCAGTGAAATCATTGAAAATTCTCCATGATTAGTAGTTTCAAAAATAGAATGTTAAAAATATTCTAACATAATTTCAACACCACACAAGAGTTTTCGTAATTATTCAGCAGAATCTTCGTCCTCTAAATTACAAGTCCGCAGATGACGCAGATTTTCGCAGAAAAAAACGACATCTATTTGTGTAACCAGCGGACAAAAAAATCGGCGTCTCTCTGCGAAAATCTGCGGACAAAAAATCGGTGTCTTTCTGCGAAAATCTGCGGACAAAAAAATCGGTGTCTTTCTGCGAAAATCTGCGGGCAAAAAATCTACTGAATAATTATGAGTTTTCAGAAATTACTTTCAAGGTATTCGTAAGTCGGTTTGTCAGGGCTGTTTGCCTAGACATGTTAATTATGAGCGGTTTGGGAGTCTTTTTTCTTTCATCTTGACATTTTTTTGTGAGATGTAAAAATAAACGCATTCAATTTTGTGATTTGTTTATTTTCCTTCAACGTGTTTAAAATCAATTATGGAATCTCCAAAAATTACACGCGCGTTAATTAGTGTCAGTGACAAGATGGGACTTTCTGCGTTTGCCAAAGGTTTAACTGCTGCCGGAGTTGAAATTTTCAGTACAGGCGGTACTAAATCCTACCTTGAAAAAGAAGGAGTTAGTGTTCGTGATATTGCCGATTATACGGGTTTTCCCGAAATGATGGGCGGTCGGCTTAAAACACTTCACCCGAAAGTTCATGGCGGTATTCTCTGCCGGCGTAACAATTTAGATGATATGAACGCTTTGGCAGAAAATAGTATGCAAACCTTTGAATTGGTTGTTGTTAATCTTTATCCGTTTGAAGCAACCATTGCACGGGAAGGAACAACCGAAGAGGAAGCTATTGAAAAAATTGATATTGGCGGTCCTACGATGATTCGTGCGGCGGCAAAAAATTATCAGTTTGTAACGGTGGTAACGGATCAGGAACAGTATTCCAATGTTTTGGAGCAGATTCAAAAAAACGGACGGACAACTCTTCAACTTCGGCAAAGTTTGGCACGCGACGCCTTCACAATGACCGGAAATTACGATACCGCTATCTCCCGTTATTTCAATGAACGGCTCGAAGGCGGAGATTTTCCGGCAACATTGACTTTGAAACTTCAACGAAGTAATGTGTTACGCTATGGTGAAAATCCTCATCAACAGGCAGCTGTTTATGTTGATTCCAGATCGAAGGTTGCCAATGTAGTTGCTGCTCGGCAACTAAATGGTAAAGAACTTTCTTACAATAATATTCTTGATCTTGATGCGGCATTGTCGATTGTTCGGTCATTTGAAAAGCCGGCTGTATCTGTGATTAAACACAATAATCCTTGTGGTTGTGCTGTTGCCGTACAAATAGTTGAGGCGGTTTGTAAAGCAATGGAAGGTGATCCATTAAGTGCGTTTGGTTCGGTTCTTGGATTTAATCGAACGGTTGACGTTTTTTCTGCTGAAGTGTTGACAACACCGGGACTTTTTGTTGAAGCAATTGTTGCTCCGTCTTTCGACTCGGATGCAGTTGAAATTCTGACAACCAAACCGAAATGGGGAAAAAATGTACGTTTACTTCATGTTGGTGCACTCGATCACAAACCTTCCCGTTGGGGTTTGCGTCCACTCGAAGGCGGTGCGCTGTTGCAGGAAACAGATACTCAAACCGACCCGGAAGATCAATGGACAGTCGTTACAGAAAAAAAACCGGAACCGGAAATCATGAACGATATTCGGTTTGCGTGGGAAATTGTCCGCCATGTCAAATCAAACGCAATTGTTTTAGCAAAAGATGAAATGCTTCTTGGAGCCGGAGCAGGACAAATGAGCCGTGTTGATTCTGTTGAAATTGCCATTAAAAAAGCCGGTAACAGAATTAGTGGTAGTGTATTAAGCAGTGATGCGTTTTTTCCGTTTCCCGATTCGATTGACCGTGTGGCGGAACACGGAATTCGTGCAGTTATTCAACCCGGCGGTTCACGAAATGATGCGGAGGTTATCGAAGCGTGTAACAAACACGGTATTCCAATGATCTTCACCGGACGCCGACACTTTAAACACTGATTGAGTAGTGGAGAGTTGATAGTGGAAAGTGGAAAGTATTCAAGCGGAATTACCGTTCCGTTATTATTCCGCTTGCGACATTCTCCACTATCAACTCTCCACTATCAATTAAAAATCGTAATATATCAGTGGAATATTTTGTAAAGAATTGAGGTTTATTTTTGACAACCTTATTTTTACCTTATTTTTTCCTAACTATTGTTTAAAACCTTAGTAGCAATGAAATTTCTCACCAACGCAACCTTATTACCTTATTACCTTATTATCTGCTGTTTGTTTTTTAATAAGGTAATAAGGTTGGAGTGTGGGGAGTTCTTTGGCTACTAAGGTTGTTTAGTTAGAGAAATAAGGTAAAAATAAGGTTTGCGGAAACAATTAAAATACGTTTTGGAAAATTCCACTGATATATTACAAAAATTTTTAGGATTATAATGATATTTTCAAGTTTAATCTCCTTTTTTGTTTTTCCATGATGCCCCCAAAAAATATCAAAAACAAAATACTTGTTATTGT
>JAITBS010000467.1 GCA_031283515.1 Planctomycetaceae bacterium | reverse complement strand
ATTGTAAGTAAGACTACACAACTCTTTATTTTTCAAACACTTACACGATTTGTCAGTCTTAAAGTTAGTCTTAAATCAGTCTTAAAAAGATTTGTTTGTGGTGTTTTCGGCATCATTTGTAATATTTCATAAGGTTTTATTTTTCCTAAATTCTCATTTTTTGAAAACGTGCCAAACCGCTGAACATAGACATAGTATTTGTTCTTCTTTGTACGATGTGGGTATTTCAGAAGTACCCACTCAATTTATCGATAGTCGGTAAAATCAATCGCCGAATCATAAGTTTGCTTGTTTATCATAATCGGTAACATAGATTTCACTCCCCTGTTATTTTGAAGCAAAGCACTGACCGGAAAAGCACAGAATAATTCAATTTTCCGATTTTGATTTTTTGAAATCTTGGCAATTACATTCCCAATTTCATTGAAATCCCGATCTTGACTAAATAGAACTGCAATGTCGTATTCGTTTGTCATCGCTAAATGTACTATATCAATAGCAATCTTAACATCAATTCCCTTTTCCTTATAAGAACCATTATGTTGTACTAAGTGCGGTGTATGAACAACGATCTCTTTTTGATAGAGTCTCATTAGTTGTCCCTTTTTATTTTGCCAAAAGCGATGGCGTTTCGGATCATTGTCTTTACTGGGAACACCTGTATAGAATCGTGTTTGTATTAATTGCCAATCAGTATCTTTACTACAAACTTTACGGGAGAGTAAAACAGGGTCGTAATTAGGGTAATTATAGTCAAATGCCCTTTTTGCAGCATAAAATAAATTTTGCCCGTCAATGAATGTAATGACTCGTTTCATGTATAAAACATACAATAAAAATCCCCGAACATCTGTTGTGATGTTCGGGGATGTCTCTCCGAAGCCCTTGCGGGAAGTTCATTGAGCCGTAATTGTGTGTCTCTACGGAAAATCCATAGTAACACGAAAATCTGTGCTTTGAGACCTAATGCCCCAAAGTGTCTCTCCGAAGCCCTTGCGGGAAGTTCATCGAGCCATAATTACTACTATACTAAAATAATAGTAGTTTCTTAATACTAATTATAATCGGCAAAAAACAAAAGGCAATAGAGGGTGTTAGAAAAAATTATTTAAAATTCATTCTGCGAATGACTTAATCTCATACACCAACATTTCTCAATACTATTTTACCTACATAGCTAAAATCAACCGGCAAATTGACTGATTTCCAGTTTTTGATTCGTATTCTATTAGAATTTTTGTAATCTATGAAAAGTACGGAATATTTCAGTGGAATATTTTTGAATTTGTTTACAGTTGGCAATTACAAGGTAGGCGACCTTTCGCCGAAAGGTTTTAAACAATAAACCCACGGTCGCTACGGTTGGGCTTACTATAGTGTTGTACGCAGTGAGTCCTTCATTTCCGTCCGTCAACAGGGGCAAGTCGGCGAGTACGCCGACCAACGGTGGCTGAAAACCCTTCGGCGAAATGTTGGCTACCTTTGGAGTCCATTGGTAAACAAATTGACGAATATTCCACTGATAGATTACGAATCAAGAATCAAGTATCACGGGCTTGTTGTTTTGCGTGGAAACGATAAAATAAACCATAATATAAAGCGATAGAGCGATTCATTATAAAGATCGCTTATATCGTGTCAATCTTTGTGAATGGTAGTATTTTTTGTTTACTTTATCTTCAAAAGGAATCTGTTTCATGTCTAAAAAAAACCGTGAAATCGTATCAGGTATGTCCGCCGAAAACGTTTCAAATAACACCGGAATAAATGTCCAAAATACCGAAATAAAAAAAAATCAAAATACAAATCGGCGCGATTTTATCAAGGTTGCAGTTGCTTCAGGTGTCGGCGTTTGTGCTGTCGGAGCACCAATTTGCGCCGGAACCCGAATGGTTCTCGCTCCAGTGTTTCAGGAAAATCAGTCCGGTCAGTTTTATCCACTCACAACCATCGAATCATTAACAGAAAAACCACAGAAATTCGCAATCGTTGATAATAAACACGACGCATGGACAACTTTACCAAATCAAAAAATCGGCTCTCTTTTTGTACGGAAAGTTGGCGATAAGGTCAGTGCATTTCATTCGCTTTGTCCTCACGCCGGTTGCATGATCCAAATCGGTGCGAAAAAAAATCCACAAACCGGAAATGAAGAAGAAATGTTCTATTGTCCCTGTCACGCCGCACATTTCAGTTTCGACGGTAAACGTCTCGACAGTGTTTCTCCGCGTGATCTTGATTCTTTGGAAGTCAAAATCGAGAACAATAAAATTCTTGTACGATTCGAAAATTTTACGTTTGGTATTGCTGAAAAACGCAGCTGAAAAACGCGTTTGAAATGACACTTAATGGCACTTTTCAATTACATTCCCGGAAGAATAGGCGGCGGCGGAGCTGAACTTTTTCGCAACGTTTCCGTTGCAATCCAAAGCCAGCCTAGTCCCAATGTTCCACGAAGAATTAAAATTGTTATAGAAAAAATTAGATAATGTAATAATGAACTGCCGACATTAATGTCCAACACCGCATGAGTTATCAACATTGTTATACAAGCAAATGCGGCAAAATAAATCCAAATAAAAAGGAAATCAACGTCCATCTGCCAAATAAATATCTCAAAAAGAATCCAAAAAAACGCATAAGCAATTGCACTAATTGCCGTTTTTTTGTACAGATCAGAACCCGTCAGCATGAAGAGTTGTTCCCGATCACGCAAAATCTGATAACCAAAAAGCGATAACGGAAATGCAAGAAGAAAAATTCCAATTCCTCCAATAACATCACGAGTTCCTACGGACGTAATTACCGAACCGAAAATCCAAGTTAACCCATAAACCGCCAAAACCACCAACACACAAAATCCAGCATAAACCGGATCAAAATCCATATTAAGCCGGCTGATTGGTTTGAGAATTAACTTACCGGTTATTGTTTTTCCGCCTTGTTCAAATTCCTCTGCACCATGGATTTTAACGGAGGCTTTGGGGATATTGATGATCGTATTGCAATTCGGACAAGGTCCCTTCGCTCCGGCAAAACGGTCATTAACCTGGAATCGCTTCAAACAACCGGGACAAACAACATTAATCGCCATAGTAAAAGGAACAAAAAATAAATACAAACAACTTTTTTTGAGTTACAACAATATCTTGCAGTGATTCACGCTTTTCTATTTACGGCTTATTCATCCAAATAATTAAACAAAGGTTTTTTCGGTTTGGTAATTTGAATAATCATGGCGTATTGTTCAAATTCTCTATCCACTTTGTCGAAAATTTTTGTGAGGAGAGGGCTTTTTTCCGGAAGAATACTCTGGAAAAATTTATCGAAGTCCGCACGTTCATTCCAAACCGATTCTGTAACAGAAGGTAACAAAGCGGAAAGTGATACAATTGATTGTTCGGGTTGTTTTTCAAAATTACCGACACTCTCTTCTATTTTCAAATGGTTTTCGATTAAATTAACCAATGGAACAGGAAGTTTCCAATTTTTTCCGAGCAATGCACCGGCATCTGCATGATTCCAACCAAAGGTTTCATTTTCTAGGGTTGAGAGGCGAGATTGGGGTGATTTGGCTAATCGATCCAATACATCTGCATAATCAGCGGGCTTTTTTTTGAGCAAAAGCGGAATTGCCATGTCCTGAAGTAATGCTCCGGCAAACGCTGTTTCGGGATCACCTTTTTTCAGTTCCAAAAGCAGAAACCGCGAAAACATTGCTCGACGCAAGGAATCCTGCCAAAGCATGGCAACATCAAATGATCCGGTTTTACTTTTGGGAATCAGACTAAAAACCGCCTTCCACAAAACAAAATTCTTGACAATTCTGATACCAACTAACGCAATTCCTTGTTTTACATTAGAAATGGCACTCTGAAAACCAAAATAGGAAGAGTTCAAAAATTTCAACACCTGAGTCGCAAGACCAATATCTGCCTCAATAGGACGAACCAAATCATTAATATTGACTTTGGCAACGTCATTATCAAGTTGTAGTACAGAGAGTGCACTGTGCGGCATCGCAGGGAGTTGCTCAATCATCAGGATTTTGCTAAGTTCGTCGTGAACAGAAGACATAATTAACCAATCAATAGGGTTGTCAAAAAAATTTTACAGTTTGCGATAAAAAAATGAGATACGGTACTTTATTACCAACTGATTTGAAATAAAATCAAGGACACTGATTTGAGAAATGAAACGTTAAAAACGATGTGTTTTGTCTTGAACCCGCTGACATTCCTACAGATTAAAACCACTCCATCAGCAAGGATCAACAACCGGCACAAATTTTACTCTAATCATTAAGAAAATCAATACCTGAAATTAAAATTCCCAAAACAGTTCGTAAAAAATAGTATTCCAGCGGTTTGGGTGTTTTGTAATCGTTTATGTCAATAAACAAAAAAGCAAAACGACAACAATCCATTTCCTCATGACTAATATTAGTGAATTAGCGCAATTGTTGCAAGTAGGGTATGCAAAATGTGTCTTGTAACCTCCTTTCAGGACGGATTTATTGTAAAGTCTATTGTTACGAACCATAAACATAAAAACTCGTGTAACTAAAACATTCATTGAATACTTGCTTGAAGTATATTACAAAAAATCAAATATAAATCTAAAATGTCGAAATCAACAGGAACACTTCTTTACTCGGCTCCGATGGCGGGTTATACAAATTACGCCTATCGGGAACTTTTACGAATATTTGGCGGTGTCGATTTGATTACGACAGAAATGGTTTCCGCACGTTCATTTGTGGAACTGGATAAGCGGGGAAGTGAATTACCGTCACGGCTTTGGGGTATTCGGGAAGAGCCGCGGCCTCTTGCGGTACAGATATGGGATAACAATTCCGATACGCTTTCCCTGTTAGCACAACGTTTGGCATTTGAATTTAAGGTAAGTGTGATTGATTTGAATTTCGGTTGTCCTGCGAAACAAATCGCAAACCGCAGTGCGAGCGGAGCATTTCTATTACGGTTTCCCGACCGAATCGGTGATCTCGTACAAAAAGTAACCGCCGCCGCTAAACCTGTTCCTGTTACCGCCAAAATCCGACTCGGACAAACTCTTGATACCATCAACGCCATTGATGTCGCCCAATCAATCGAAAACGCCGGTGCTTCCGGATTAACCGTTCATGGTCGAACTGCAACCGAAATGTATCGCGGTAACGCCCATTGGGATGAAATCGCCGCAATTAAACCAAAATTGAAATCCATTCCGCTCATCGGTAACGGTGATATCCGAACGGTTGAAGATGCTTTATTCCGTATCAAAAACTATCCTGTTGACGGAATTATGATCGGACGCGGCAGTATTGAACGCCCTTGGATTTTCAAGCAAATTGCTCAGGCGTTACGCGGTGAACCGGTTGATCCGGAACCAACCACAGCAGAACTTCGTAACCTTATCGTAAAACATTTCAACTTGCTAAAACAACAATTCAATGAACATACTGCCTTATTTTTAATCCGAAAAACCGTTTGCCAGTACACCATCAACCGCCCCTGTGCCAAACGATTCCGAAATGAAATTTGTTCCGTCAAAGAACCAACATTATTCCTTCGGCTTATTGAAGATTTCTTTCATTAAAATCAAGAGAGACTTCAAGAGATATACTTTAGGCAGTCATTCAAGTGATGTTTATTTTATGAACCGCTTGAATACTTCGTTCCAATCGTCGGTAGATTGACGCAGAGTTTCAATGATTATTTTTTGAGAATAGAAAACAGATAATTACAATTACTCAACGGTATATTCCGAAGCCAATTCTGTAAACAAATTGACTTGTTGATCGGTAAGAGTTCCGCGCCGTTCTATTTCAATCACTGCTGCTTGACCGGACGATTTTTCTTTGGCATTGACTGAAATGCGTCCGTTTTTATCGAAGGAATAAGTTACATCAACCGGTGATCCTTTTTTGAGGTGTTCCGGCAAGTTGGTAATAGTACACTTTCCAAGCAATGAGCAGGCAACCGGATCAGGGGCATCACCTTCAAGAACCTGAATAGAAACCCGTGTTTGGTTTTCCTTGTTTGTCTGAAACGTTTGCGACACCTCAAACGGTAAGGTCGTATTACGCGGAATCATAATATGATTAACTGCTTTTTTCGTACGCGGGTCCATTGCGACAATACCAAGTCCATGTGAATTAACATCTTCCTGGCGAATTCCCACCAACAACTTCTTGACTCGAGTCCCAAATCGTGAATCACCGGCATGATACCGTGCTTCGAGAATTGCCGCATGAATCGCCGCACCACGCGCTACTGCCGTGTGCGGATCAAGATCAGGATGAATATACGGCGCAATTCCGGTATGCGCCTTGATTCGCTCCCGAACCTGAGGCATCAGAGTGGAACCGCCAACCAAAACAATCGCATCAAGATCCGAAAATTTAAGTTGTGCCTGCTCAATAACAAAATCTGTTGTATCAATTGTCCGTTGCAATAAATCAGCCGTTAATTCATCAAATTTGTCCCGCGTCAAACGAATCGTTATCGCCTTGCCTTCGTGACGGAATGTAATCACAACATCGGTTCTTTGTGTCAGTTCCATTTTGGCTAAGTCACAATCGTTACGGAGTATCTGAACCATCTGAGCGGATTCTCGCGGATCAAGACCATACTTTTCCTTAAATTCGTCGCAAATATAATTCAGAATCCGTTCATTCCAGTCAATTCCCCCCAATTCCACATCACCGTCTGTTGCAAGTACTTGAAAATGAGTTGGGGTGTATTCGACGAGGGTTGAGTCAAAGGTTCCGCCGCCAAGATCGTAAATCAATACCCGGCGTTTCTTGAAATCCGGCGAATGAGCCACTCCCAACTCCCCGCGATGCCAAGCATAAGTCAATGTCGCCGCTGTCGGTTCATTGATAATATCAATAACATTCAAACCCGCAATTTGTCCCGCATCCTGTGTTGCTTTACGGCGGGTGTCGTTGAAATAATACGGAACAGTAATAACCGCATTGACAATCGCACCTATTTTCTGTTCACTGTCTTGTTTCAACTTCTTGAGAATCAATGCGGAAATAAATTCCGGCGTAATCTCATGACCATCGAATGTCCGTTTGAACTCTGTTGCTCCCATGTGACGCTTGATCCGTTCCACTACATTTTCCGGCTTTTCAATAGCTGCCCGCATCCGGTTCGGACCAACAATCACATGACCCGATTCCGCAAGAAGAATCAGACTCGCCGTTTCAACTTCGTCATCCTCATTCGGAATCGGAATCGGTTCGCCTTCATCATTGACCTGCGCAAGAGTCGAATAAGTTGTTCCAAAATCAATTCCAACAGTATTGCCGTTCAAGAATTGTATGGGAGTTGCGAAGTGTTTGTTCATTTTTAATATCCTTGTGAGAATATAATTTTTTTAATTATTCAGTGTAATTTTTATTTTTTACACATTGCCCCGTTCCTCATCACTCTGAAAGGACAATATAGTAATAAATTTATGAGTGAAAGTCCGTTAATTTAACAAAGCATCCAGTTCATTGAGAATATCTTTCGTATTTCCTTTTTTAGCCGGTTTCTTTGTTGCTGTTTTTTTTGTGTCCGGTTTCTTTGTGTCCGGTTTTTTTTCCGGCGAACTCGATTTCACAGCAAGCTCAGGAGAAGTCTCCGGCTTTTCCAACACCGGTTTTGATACCGCAACCTCCTCTGATTGCTGTTTACTTTCCGGTTTGTTTTCTGATTTCGTTTCCGGTGCAACCGGTTTCGGTACGATATCCGCAACCAATGCGGTATCCTCTTTGGCTGTTCCTTTTACAATTTCATCCGTTGCTCCTTTGTCTGCAACTTTATTCGCCGCAACTTTATCCGTTGCAACCTCTTTATCTGTTGCTCCTTTGTCTGCAACTTTATCCGCCGCAACTTTATCTGTTGCTCCCTTGTCTGCAACTTTATCCGCAACCTCTTTATCTGTTCCACTTTCATCCGTTCCGGAATTTTCAAACTGCGTTTTGGAAATCACCGCGAATAGGGTATTTAGAAGCGATTCGTTAATCTTTCCCTGATCCGCAATCAATTCATACGTAAAGAGTCCGCCATTGATTGTTGTTGCAACGATCCGGCGATCATAATACTTGCTAAGACGTTGCGCATCCGCAACACGCCGCGAAAAGTAAACTCCGACTTTGTTGTTTAATTTGACCATTTTGACGGATGCTTTGAATTTTTGTTGTGTTCCGTCGGCAAATTCTTCAATATTTTCTTCATCCAGATCAGGTAAATTCCGTGCTTCTTCGCTTTTTGTCATCATGATGGTTGCGCCGTTTTTTTTGAACACAATAACAGATTTGAACCCTTTCGGCGGTTTGGCAGCTCCGCGTGATAAGCGTTCCCAACCTTCAGGATCGTAAACGGTAATTGTTCCATTTTCGAGGTTGGTGGCATCTTCGCTCAGGCGGGACAATTTCGATTCATCAACTTTAAGCCAAACCGGTTTACCGTAATCTTTTTTTGCTGTAGTTTTTTTACTACTGCCGCATCCGGTTATTGATATTGGCAGGGAGATGGACACAACAACAAGAAGAATCAATACAATTCTTGGCATAATAAAATAAATTTAATTCATGAACAAATGACAGCATAAACAAAAACAATTTACAACTGTCAAAAGGAGAGTGTTCATGATACTTAACTCCAATTCCGGCTAAAAAAACACATTCACAACGTTCCAAAGTTTAACAAAACGATTTTACGTTTGCAAGTACATAAACCTGATTCTAATGAAAAATTTGAGATTTATCATTCTGTATTTGTAATTACAAATGTAGTTGATAGTTGATAGTGGAGAGTGGAGAGTGTCGCAAGCGGAGTAATACTGTTTGGGCAGTAATCCGCTTGCGGCACTGTCCACTATCAACTCTCCACTATCAACTATCAACTATCAACTCCCTTGGTACATTTTTTTGATTCGTTCAACAATGGTGCTATGCATTTGGCTGACACGGCTTTCGGAAAGAGCCAGAGCTGCTCCGATTTCGCGCATGGTCATTTCTTCGTAGTAATAGAGAATAACAATGAGCCGTTCTGTTTTGGTCAATCCTTTTGTGAAGGCACGGATCAAATCAATTTTGGCGAGCCGTTCTGTGGGGTCTTCACTTCGGTGATCTGCCAGAATATCGACTTCGCGAATATCTTTGGAGCCATCGTTTTCAGACCATGTTTTGTCCAGACTTGTAATATTCACACGGTGAGTTTCGGCATACAATTGATGTAGTTCTTCCGCTGAAATTTCCAAATGATCGGCAACTTCTTGATCATGGGGTTTACGTCCGAGTTGTGTTTCGAGGAATTTACAGGCTTCGTTTAGTTTGGTGGCTTTGGAACGGATTGGGCGTGGGACCCAGTCCATCGAACGAAGTTCATCGACCATTGCGCCGTGAATTCTCGTGGGACAAAAGGCCTCAAAACGGATCCCGCGGCTTAAATCATAAGCAACAATCGCATCCATCAAACCAACAGTTCCCACCGAAATTAAATCGTCAAGCTCAATACCTTCCGGCAGTTTTGCCCAAAAACGCTCTGCCTGATTTCTAACAATAGGCATGTAACGCTCAACAAGCCGATTACGAAGTTGATGCGTCGGATTGTTCTTGTAGAGAATCCAAAGTTGATCCGTTTCGTCAAAACCAACCGAATTAGAATCAGAATTGGTTGATCGATGCGTGATATGTAAAGAATTTGATTTTGTTGCCGATTGGAGTTTTGGCATTCTCCGGGTTCCTTCATTCGTACAAGTTAATTGATAGGCTTTCAAATGAAAACATTGAACAAGTAATATAAAAAGAACATTAACAATTTTTCCATTTTATGGAAAGAACAATTTTGAGTAATTTTTTAATGTTTACAGATTGGTGAGTTAAAATAGAGAAAATTACAACAGTGATTGGGATATATCAGCGGAATTTTGGTTTTTCGATTTTCACCCCGACAGGGGGGTATTAGTGAATAGTTAATAGTGGATAGTGAATAGTGAACAGTTAATAGTGGATAGTGAATAGTGAATAGTTGCGCAAGCGGATTCAAAACGTTTTGGTCGTACTCCGCTTGCAAACCTTATTTTCACCTAATTTTTCCTAACAAAACAACCTCAGTAGCAAATGTGATCATAAAACAACAACCTCATTACCTCATTAAATGAGTAAGAAAACGAATAAACAATGAGGTAATGAGGTTGACGTGTTGAGAGGCTTATGGGCTACTGAGGTTGTTTTGTTCGGAAAATTAGGTGAAAATGAGGTCGGTTCTTAGTTGATAGTTGAGAGTGAATAGTGAATAGTGCCGCAAGCGTCCTAATTTACCAAAACGGTCGTACTCCGCTTGCGCAACTATTCACTATTCACTATCAACTATTAACTAACCTAAGTTTCAGGCGATTTTGGGGCAGACTCTTCGGCAATTAATTTTCTTTCGGTTTCCGTTTCGAGGAACCAATGACCGGCGTTTTCGAAAAGACTAAGTTTATTGAGCATTTCCAACGCCTCCTCGTAACGCTGAGTATGCCGGTACAATGTTGCCAGCAACAAGAGCACTTCAACATCACGCGGATTTTTCTTGAGTACCTGAAGAAGTAACGATTCCGTACCAAACCAATCACCACGAAGATAAAACAAAATTGCTTCACGAAATGTTGTTTCTTTGTTGTCTGTTTTTAACATGGCGTTGAGAAACTGACTCCTCAATGCAGCAACAGTAAACAACCCAAACCATACCGCAAAAAAAATAATCAATAAAAGATTCCGTTGTCCGGTTGTTATCATTGCCGTCCAATAGAAGTTCGCAACCAACAACACATCCAGAAACAACGCAAACAATAACGCAATCACCAAAAATGTCCAATGTCCATATTGAACAATTCCACGATAACCCGGCCAGAATGATAACATTTTTAGTAGTTGATAGTTAGTTGATAGTAAAGAGTTGATAGTGAAGAGTGAATAGTTCGCAAGATTACTACTGATATATTACGGTAAATGGAGTACTCCAATTTGTCAAAGGAGTACTCCAATTTGCGGTATTGACAAGGTTTTTATGTAATATATTAGTGGAATTTTTGTTTTTCGATTTTCACCCCGAAGGGGGCAGTTGTTAGTTGATAGTTGAGAGTGGAGAGTGGATAGTGTCGCAAGCGGATTACGACCAAAACGTTTTGAATCCGCGTGCGAACTATCCACTATCCACTCTCAACTATCAACTAAAACCGACCTCATTTTCACCTCATTTTCCGAACAAAACAACCTCAGTAGCCAATAA
>JAITBS010000375.1 GCA_031283515.1 Planctomycetaceae bacterium | reverse complement strand
TCAAACAAGGTCTTGTAACCATCGGCAATTGCTGTGGTTCGCGGCGGATCGAGAAAGGGAAATGTTTCGATATTTCCCAAACGAAGCGACATTGTTTGCAGAATGACGGAAGCTAAATTTGTACGTTGAATTTCCGGCGTAGTGTATCGTTCACGATTTTTGTAATCTAATTCCGAGTAAAGCCGGATACAAACACCGCGACCAATTCGTCCACAACGCCCAGCCCGTTGATCGGCGGACGCTTGTGATATGGCTTCGATAGGTAAACGTTGTGTTCGTGAACGGGCGGAGTATCGGCTGATTCTTGCTGTTCCGGTGTCGATAACGTAACGTATTCCCGGTACGGTCAGCGAAGATTCCGCAACATTGGTTGCCAGAATAATTCGCCGTAACAATGATGTTTGAAAAACTTTTTGCTGCTGATGAACCGGTAATCGTGCATAAAGCGGTAAAATTTCGGTTTGATTGGTTAGATGCGAGCGTAATGTTTTTGCCGTTTCAAAAATATCGTGTTCTGTCGGAAGGAAAATAAGAATATCGCCATTGCCCAATTGTGTGAGTTCTTCAACTGCCGTTAAAATTGCTCGTTCCTGAACACCGGTTTCACCGGAATCGTCATTGATGCCGTCAAATTCTCCGAGATTTTTGTACAGAATATCTATCGGAAAAGTTCGTCCGGTAACTTCGATCACAGGAACCGGTTTACCGTGATTAATTCGTTTATCGGTAAAATGTCCGGCAAAACGTTTGGCATCAATGGTTGCGGAAGTGATGATCAATTTAAGATCGGGACGATGCGGTAATAAACGTTTCATCATACCAAGCAGAAAATCAATATTAAGAGATCGTTCATGGGCTTCGTCGATAATAATTGTATCGTATTGGCGGAAGTTTTTATCGGTTTGTGATTCGGCAAGCAGAATACCGTCGGTCATTAATTTGATGAGAGAATCGGGACTGATTTTTTCATCGAACCGAACTTTATAACCGACACCTTGACCGAGCGGAGTTTCTAATTCGTCGGCGATTCGTGCGGCGATTGATCGTGCGGCAATTCGACGCGGTTGGGTATGCCCGATAGTTCCGTTGATACCGCGTCCGATTTCGAGACAAATTTTCGGAAGTTGAGTTGATTTGCCGGAACCGGTTTCACCACAAACAACAAGAACCTGATTCTCCCGAATCTGTTCCATAATTTCGTCCCGCCGCTGAATGATCGGCAATTCCGCATCATAATGCAAATTCAGTAACGTTATAAAATGTCGGCGTTTTTCTTTGTCCATACATTTTTAGTTGATAGCGGATAACAGCCAAGTATCAGCAAAAATCGTAACTGTCTATTTATTAATTGATTTGAATACTAGTCCGCAGATTACGTTGATTTTCAGTCCGCAGATTACGCAGATTTTCGCAGATTATTTTAAAAAGTTTATTGAATATAATCTCCATGCCTTTCATTTTTTCTCTTTTTGTCTGGTTCCTTATTTCGTTTGTTTCGTAATTCTCAAAAAATAATTTCTCAATATCAGCGATCATCTGCGTAATCTGCGGACTAAAAGTTACACTGAAATTTGTAATTTTAATTGGATTTTTGTTTTGTTTTTTATCCGAGTTGGTCACCGGATTTGATGGGATAACCCAAAAGAAAATCGCGAACATCAATCATTTTTTTTCCTGACGGTTGAATTTTCAAAATCTGTACAGTTCCTTCGCCGGCAGCGATAATTAAATCCTGACCATTGGCACGAATTACTGTTCCCGGTTTCCACCAACCCGGACGTTTAAGAGATTGATGTGTTGTGTGAGCATGTGCCGGAATATTTTGCGAATGATCTTTATTTTTTCGGCGGGCACGGAAGATTGCCAAGTTATCCATTTTTGCGTCAATCATCGGTTCCACAGAAATCGAATCATTATCGTTTTCACAAAACAATTCCCGAAACGAATTATCCAACGGAAGAATTGGTCCCAAAATCAATCGTAATTTTGTTCCGTCTTCGCGTGTCCAATCCGTGTACGATTTGGGCCAAACCGACATGGCACGATAATGGTTGAAAATAACACGCGAAGAATTTGACCAATTAACCAATCCGTCTTCTTTTTTCAAACGCGGTGCTTTGGAGGCGAGTTCGTGAAATTGTTCAATAATCCGAACCGGTTCATTTTTTGCCATTTTTCGCAACGTTTCCAAAACGAGTTCGGCACCGAAGTGAGCGAGTCGTTCTTCGAGTTCTTCTGCTGTTTCGAACGGGTGAATCGGAATCGGCGGACTTTGTGCGATAACGGGTCCGGCGTCAACTTGCGGTGTCATGTGAATGATACTGATTCCGGTGAACGGTTCGCCGTTCATAATTGCTCGGTGAACCGGTGCGGCACCGCGATATTTCGGTAACAAAGAACCATGCAGGTTAATACCTCCCAAAAGGGAACCGCTTAAAACATGCTTTGAAAGAATCTGTCCAAAATCACAGACAAATAGAATATCCGGACGCATTAAATAAAGAAAATCAAAAAATTCAAGAGAATGAACATCCTCTTTTTCGGAAATAGCAATATGATGCTGTTCGGCAAATTGACGAGCCGGAGTGATAATCGGCCGGTTTAATTTGTCGTAACGAAGCGGATTGGTTACAAGGCACTGAATATCAAATTCATTGGAATTGTAAATTGCCTGCATCGAAGGAACAGAAAATGCCCCTGTCGCTAATAGAACAATTTGAAGACGTTTATTGGTCTTGTTGTTGGTTGGGTTGGAATGTTGCGCGAAATTAATACTCCTTATTATTATTAGTATTATTAGTAGTAGTAATGAAAAGCGGAATGATAATGATTCGGAATAACTCTTAAATCTTGTGTCATTATTGGCGAAAATTTATTATTTTAACTCTAAGTAATTGATATTGAATTATCGCCGATAATACGAAAGAGTTTAGTATTTTAGCAAAAAGAAAACATGAAAACTACCCTGCCTACTAAAATACGGTAATTTTGTCGTTATTCACACAAACACTCATCAAGTCAGTAATTCCTTCAGGACTGTGAACAAATGAAATCGGTTATTGGCAAAAATTCTGTTGAAATATTACATTATTTATTGTTTACCGATCCAACGAACCAGTTGAGAGAAAAACCGTACATAATCCTCGCCGACTTCGATGGAATTTCCGTTATTGAGTTTTTGGGGGATTCGTTTTTTTCCCCAGTCCACCCATCCTCCAACCCAATGTGGAGCCACATCTGTTGCCAATGCTGCGGTTCTGCCTTTTCCGTATTGACCGGCAACCAACAACGGAAATGTTTCGGCAAATGTTAGAAACAGAGCATTACCGCCGGATAATGAGGTGGAAAAACGTTCTTTAACCGGTTTGCTGATGTAATTGAAAATACTATCATTATTACAATCAGCCACTTCGTCTTCCTGAACAATCCGAATATCTGCCGTAACCGCATTGAGAAGCAGATTGGTGTTAGGTTTTGGGGTAAATTGGTTTAGTCCTCCAATAAACGGCGGTTTTTCCCAAGGTAATCCTTCGAGAACAGGATGATCGTGATGTTTGAGAACCAATGCCCATTGGGAAAAATTGCGGCGGTCATCCTGATTAAGCATCTGCACCGGCAACACTTCTGCCAATGGAGAATCATGATATTCACCGTGTTGACCGTGAAAACTTTCCCAACCGCCAATCATTAAAAGTCCGGAACCTTGCCTAACCGTATTGCGAATATATTCTAACTGACTGGTCAGAAATCGTGATTGCGGATAATCGCTGATAATATATGCATCGTATTGAGTTGAAGTGAAGCGGGCTGGCGGAGTTTGGGAACTGTCAACCCGTTCATAGGGAATTTGAGCATACGTCATCACTCCACATAAATAAGACGCTGCACGCGTTATATCGTCATCACCTAAATAAATGTACATCAATACTCCTTAAAATTGGTATAATATTTCAGCGGAATTTTTATTCAAATAAACTATAATAGATATTATAGATAACATTCTAAAAATACGTCAAGACGTCAATCAAAAAGTAGGTAACTTTTCACTGAAAAATCGGTGTTGATAGGCGGTTCCGAATCAGATTAACGATGGTAATTGGAGTGAGTGACATTTAGTTTTAGAGTTATCCCGTAAACAGAATCGTAAACAGAATACAGTATGCCGACGTTATATTTTACCTTGTCATTGGTTGCTCTTTTTGATAACCAAGAGAATAGAAACAATGATACAACAGAACTTCACAAAATCGGTTTAGAAATTGTTTGTATAGTTATTTATTGAATTTATAATTTACATTCTATTGTTTATTATTTGTTCATTATTTTTTGAGCGGTTATCATTGCCTTCCTGATGAAGGGGTCATTGGAATCGCTTGAAACACTTTTCGTAATCACTGGAATTTGTAATTCTCCGTTGATCGGACGTGCCAAACTCCAGCGTTTTTCTGTTTCAACCGCAACATCCGGCGACACTCCCACTCCGCTGTAAGACCAGCCAAGCGGAGAATAAAACTTCTCCACTGTTAATTTCAGTCCTACTTTCGTATGATTTGAAGTTGCGGAATTTATCGGCAGGATTTGTTGAATGGTTCCTTTTCCGTAACTGCGTTTACCAATAATGATACCGCGTTTATGATCCCGAATAGCTCCTGCAACAATTTCCGAAGCACTGGCACTTTCTTCGTCAATCAACACAATTAACGGAACATACCATGTCTGTTCCGGTGTTGCCATATAAGCGAAATCGGAATTATTCTGCCGACCGCGTGTTCGGACAATCACGCCGTTATCGAGGAACAAGTTGGCAACTTCAATTCCGATTTGGAGCAAACCTCCCGGATTTCGCCGCATATCAAGGACTAAACTTTGCATTCCCTGACGGTCAAGTTCAATTAACGCCGATTTCATTTCTTCACCGGTTTTCGATTGGAAACCAGTCAACTTAATGTAACCAAGATAATCATTGAGCATCCGAACATCTTCAACACTTGGAACTTCAATCTGACGCCGTGTAATTTGAATTTCCCGTGCCGGTTTCATACCTGATTTAACCATTAATCGTACAACCGTTCCTTCGGCACCTTGTAACAAATCGGCTGCACTATCGGTATCACGTCCTTTTGTTGAAATTCCATCAACAGATAAAATTCGATCTCCGTCTTTGAGCCCGCTTTCTTGAGCCGGACTACCCTGAATAACCCGAACAATCAACAACGATTCTCTATCCGAACGGAGTTCAACACCAAGACCAACAAGATTACCGGAAATCAATGAAAACTGATCATTCAACTGATTTGGTGTTAAGTACGCGGTGTAACGATCCAGCGAGTTGACAACACCGCAAGTAAATTCCATAAGCATCATTGTCGGATTCAAACCAATTTGTTGTTGCGCCATCTCCGTCAACCGCAAAATTCCGTTCTTTAAATCATCTCTGTTGCGAATCACCCAACCATCAGCAGTTTTCCGTAATATTTCGGAAAAAGCATCTATCTTTTCCGGTGTTGTTTTCAGGTTGGCACGCGTACGGAAACCTGAATCAGATAAGGCAATATTTATATCCTGAACTCCATGACGAAAAAGATTGTCCCAATTCGGAACCTCCACGTAATCCTTTTGAATCCGCGAGATAATTTCCTCATAAAAATTCAGCGTGTCAATAAATCCCGACTTATAAACAATGTCAAGATAACTCGAATCGTGGAACCGCCGACCAACATCATAATGAAACCGCGCTATCCGATAACGATCCATTAATTTATCATCATTCCGATAAATCTGTAATGCCGTTTCGTAATGGCTCAGAACATCCATCCAACGGGCTTCAGTTTCCAATTCCATTCCGTGACGCAACACAAGATCGAGTTCTTCCTGTGAAACCGGATGTGATAATTCCGTGTTTGAGGAATGGGTAGAAGTATTGATTTCGGGGTGTTCTGGAAAAATTTCGTTGATTCTGTTTTTTTGCGGAACAACAAATCGCGGAATATTCGAAAGATGTTGAGGAGGATTCAGCGGTTCCGCAATATTGGCTGATGAGGTTGTTGAAAGAGTCGGAAGTACAAAACGAGGAACCGACGGCTCCGAAACCTGAGCCCAAATCATTGGACATGGAAAAAGAAAAATTATTCCGGAAACAAAACCGGAATATAACAAAAAGTTAGCAATTGAATAATAAGAAGGACGACTCATAATTGTGTTTGATTCAAGGGGGAAATGGGGGAATTGTCAGTTCGTCCAGAGATCCTTCCCTGCCAAAAACAGTAGCGTCCCAATGCCACAGGCGTTCTGTTTACCGGAAACTTATCAATTTTCCGTTCAAAGATTATAACTCATAAACTATCTTGAAGCAAACATTTTGCTCGAAATAGTTCCTCTATATTCTTCATTCAATCCCTACAATACGAAAAAAAATACCGATTGTTTCGGATAGTCCCGAAAAAACATCAAATTATGTAATCTATCAG
>JAITBS010000374.1 GCA_031283515.1 Planctomycetaceae bacterium | reverse complement strand
GTAAGAATGTCCGAAATAAAACGCAACAATTAATCCGCCGCGTCCGTGATATGTTGCAAACGGTGCAAAATGCAATCGTTGTGTTCTTGAAGTCTTGCGA
The DNA here is from genome assembly GCA_031283515.1 of Planctomycetaceae bacterium. GTDB lineage: Bacteria > Planctomycetota > Planctomycetia > Pirellulales > Thermoguttaceae > WRKP01. The sequence continues at coordinate 3,043 of JAITBS010000374.1, read as the reverse complement.
CAATCTTACGATGCAAACGATTGCCCTTTCACTTCAACATTATTTTCCCGTGACGGCTCAAATAGTAACTGTTGCGCAACGCCGTTTTGACGGAGAGAAAGTTCTTGTGACGGAAAAAATCTTTAGTTTATTTGAACCGCACACAGAACTCCTCATGCGTGGTCGCCGTAACAAACCGGTTGAGTTTGGTCATAAGATATTATTTTCCGAAACAGCGGAAAAATTTATTACCGATTATCGTGTGTTTGAACACAGTCCTGCCGACAATAGACAGTTACCTGCCAAGTTGACATCAAAATCGGTAACTTTAATTAAATTGTTATTACTTTTTGGTTTGAATATTCTCTTAAATGGAATTTTATCATCAACTCCTGAAGTTGATGTGTTCGGGAACTCATTTGGTTGGATGTTTCGGCGGTTTCTTCCGCATTGGCAGAATTTTGTTGCGTAATCGTCTCGATCTGCCGCAATCCCAACGAAACTTGAGAAACTGCTGTTGCCTGTTCCTGATTGGCTAACGCAATTTTTTCCGTTAAACCGGCAACCTGCGCCGCTTGATCAACAATTGATACCAATGTTTCCGCAGTTTGTGATGCAATTTCGGCACCTGCTTGAATTTGTGTGTTGTTATTGGTAATCATCAGTGTTGTTTCCGCAGCCGCTTTGGCACTGCGAGTTGCCAGATTACGCACCTCTTCGGCAACAACCGCAAACCCCTTACCGTGAACCCCAGCCCGCGCCGCTTCTACCGCCGCATTCAATGCAAGAAGATTCGTCTGGAACGAAATATCATCAATCACCTTCACCACCCGTTGAACCTCATTCGCATTCACCGTAATCTGTTGCATCGACACAATCATTTTTTGCATCATATTTTGTCCGGCTGCCGCTACCAAATTGGTATTACGGGCAAGTTGATTGGCAGAATCCGTGTTTTCCGCATTTTTTTTCGTTTGTGAACCAATCTCATTGATTGAAGTCGTAATTTCTTCAATACTTCCTGCTGCTTCTGTTGCCCCTTGAGAAAGATTATCACTCGCCGACGCCAATTGCAATGTCTTTTGGGCAACTTCCGTTACAACCGATTCCACCTCACAAAGTATCTCATTCACCTGATCAAGCATTTTCCCAAGATGAATGTTCATCATGTCACGATCACTGCGTTTTGAAACAGTAATATCCCAATTACCTTCCGCAAGATTTTTCGCCAAAGTTTCGATATTACGGAATTGTTCCGCCAAATGAGTGAATGAACCGGCTAAATGACCAATTTCATCTTTCCGTTTCATGAACTTTTCCTGAACACAAATCGTTAAATCACCGGTTTTCACAATCTCCATCATCGACTGAGTAACATTTTTAATTCCCGGCGTAATATTACGCGCAATACCCCAAGCAATTAGGAAAGCAATCAGCAAGGTCACCAAACTAAATGAAAAAACCATTATTTTAGACCATTCGGCTTTCTCGTTACCGATTTCTTTGGATTGTGAGTATATTTTTTCAATCATTACCATCAGTTCACCGGTTTTCCGGTCAAACTCTAATTCTTTTGCCAATTTTTTTGTTACGAGTTGATTCTGTGATGTTGTTGTTTCGGCAATTGCCAACAGGTCTGTTTTAATTTCGTTTGCCAGTTGCCGGATTTGCTTAATTTGTGTGAATAGTTCTTTGTCGAAGGAAACGGAGTTAAAGGCTTCGATCGTTGTGTTGAACTTATCGTAATTAGTCCACATTACCGTATGAGCTGTTTTACCGGCTTCTTCACCAATAGCGAGTTGGTAAGCATCGTAAGCGATCTTAAACGCTGTTAATGCTCCACGACAATCTCTTGCAATTTTATTCCGTTTAAAATAGAGTAACGGAATATCGCCTTCACACAATGGATTCATAACCCGTTCTTTATACGGGGCATCAATCACTTTCAAAATCTCACCCAGTACCACACCTGTTCGCAAATATTTTTCCTGAAATGCTATATTTTTTTCGTCATGGATTTTTTGTAAGTCTGCGTATTGCCGGTCTATATTGCTAAAATCGTTGACTACTTCGGTTGTTTCGGTAATTTTATCAAGCCATTGGTTGTGTATTTCGTCGGTGTAAAACGAATCGTTTTTGATTTGTTTGATAATATGGTCAAGATATTGAAGAACAATATTAATTTGTTTCTGCACACTTTCAGATGCATCCGAATCGTGAGCATAAACATGAAGTACCGAAGCGGTCATTGCCCGGATTCCATTGTTAATTGTCTGATTACCGTCATTCGAAATCTGACCAAAAGTTTGAGTAATTTTCAGACCGTCGTGAACCTGAGTAACACCGAGCCAACCAATACAGGCAATTCCGAGAAGCATGATAATCAAGATTCCAAAACCAAGATATAACTTTGTTCCGATTTTAATATTATTCAACATGATGGTTTAATATTTCCTAATTTAATTTTGTTGTTTTGAGTGTTATTTTGCGAAGGTACAAAACAGAATTTACCATTTGGAATTGGTAACATAACAATCTGTTCCCCAATACTCCTATTTATTTTAGCATATTTTTTTTAAAAAATGAGTAACTATTCAGCCAAAATAAGCAAAATATAAGTATCTATTCGTAACTATTCAGTAGAATCACGATAAAAAAACCTCATTTTCCTAACAAAACAACCTCAATAGCGCATTTATTTTCTGGTAGGCGACAGGTTTTCACCGAACATCGCACCGGAACAACGGAATAAATATTGGGAACATCTAAAAACCTCATGTAAAATTTATTTTTATTAGGATCGCGGTCGTCTCGACCGCCTATTTAGGCGTTTGTCATGCAGGCGGGACGCCTGCGTTCCTTCTAAAATTAGTTTTTAGAAGTTCCCATATGTCAGTGGAATATGTCAGTGGAATTATTATTTTTCGATTTTCCCTGATAGATTACTTATTTTTCCATTTTCACCCCGCAAAGGCGTCATTTTCCTAACCGTAGGTCAAACGCAACGCAACCTACGGATCGGAAACTCTCTAAAATTAGGCTCTAATGATCAGCAGTTCGAGTC
>JAITBS010000372.1 GCA_031283515.1 Planctomycetaceae bacterium | reverse complement strand
CTGATAGATTATAAATTTGATAATATTTCATCGGCATTTTTATTGATACGTATTGATGAGATGAAAGAAATCGGTAATCAAGAGTCTCTCCAGAATGGAATACAACACCAATTGCCAACATGAATTAGGTTCACAGCAGCCAAGATTAGATAACCTTCGGAAAACCGTCAAATATTATGAATGTATTAACTGTGAGTGATTATTTTTGTTTTTGTTTTTGTTTATTTTTTTCCGGTAATGTTTTGGATTGCGGCGGTTTGTTGGTTTGCGGCAGAAATTGTATAAGGTCTGTTTTTATTTGTGCAAATTCTTGTTGCGAAGCAAGATTTGTCCATTCCAAAGGATCTTTGGTTTCGTCATAAAGTTCTTCACCATCGTTTTCGTAGCGAATATAACGCCATTTGTTTGTTCTGACCGCGTGATTTTTATAACCATAAGTCATTATGGCAACCGATTCGGTTTGGTCGGTGTTCCCTTCGAGAAACGGACGAATACTTTTACCGGATAATTCTTGTTTCGGTTTTGAAATTCCGGTTAAATCGCAAAGAGTTGGATAAATGTGTGTTAAATCTATGGGCGTATCAATTTTCGTTCCCGCTTTTGTCAAGCCCGGAACCCGCCAAATCAATGGGGCACGGTTCGCCTCTTCCCACATCGCAAACTTGCGCCAATGTGATTTCTCACCATGATGCCAACCATGATCACTCCATAAAACAACAATAGTATTATGACTGTACGGACTCTTTTCAAATGCGTCAAGTAAACGTCCAATTTGCGTATCACAAAATGTAATCGCCGCCAGATAACCTTGTACGGCGTTTTTCCAACGCCCCGATTCAAGAATCGCCGCATGATCGCCATTCGGTTTGGCAACTTTAATTCCTTCCGGCGGCAAATCGTTCAGATCATCTTCCAGCACTTGAGGCAAAACAATTTGATCAAGCGGATATAAATCGTAATATTTTTTCGGTACATTCCAAGGCATGTGCGGTTTGTGAAGCCCGACCGCCAAAAAGAACGGTTTATCATGTTTTTTATTGAGTTCGTCAATACCGTATTGAACAATATGATAATCTTCCATCTGGTCATCGGTAACATCAAGCGGTTGAAATTTAATCCCGCCAACACCCTCGAAATATTGGTCATCATCTTTGTTTTTGACGGGTTTTGTTGGAGTTACACTATTAGTAATCAATTTCCGGTTTTGAACAAGATAATCATCCCAACCCGTTTGGGCAGGATAGGAACCGTGATAAATTTTACCCGCTCCAAGTGTTTTGTAACCGTTTTGTTGAAAGTGTTCTTGAAGCGTAACAATTTCTGGTGAAATAATTGTACGCCAATCATCGCTGTTTAGGTACACTCCAGTTTCTGATGGTCGAAGTCCGGTCAATAATGCGGTTCGGGACGGATTGCAACATGCCGAGGCACAATAGGATCGCGTAAACGCAACTCCTGAGGACGCAAGACGATCAAGCGAAGGTGTTTTCACTTGCGGATGCCCTGCGCTGTAACCTGTCCAGTCACGCAAGTCATCAATCGCAATAAAAAGTACATTCTGTTTTTGTGACAATTTCTTGTCCGGTAATTCTTCCGCGTAATTGTGAACGGAAAAAACCAAAGACCAAAGTAACATCAAAACAAAAATAAATCGGATTTTCATTGTATTTCTCCAAAAGGTTTTTATAAAGTTATAGGTGATTGTTAATTTTCGTAATGTTACAAAATTAACAAAATCTTTTTGTGAAATTTTAATCAAGTTATCGGACAAGCAGAATATTAGATGCAAATTTTATACCAACTGATTTTAATGACAATATTGACAACCAAATGCAATATAATGGTAAATTTTAAACTTCGTTCTATCATATTTAACGGCTAATCCGTGAAATATGCTGGTTAAGCCGTGATATTTCACAGTTTGATTGTGAAGTTTGTTAAGTTCAAAGGATTTCTTAATGTTCACGGGTAAATGTGATCATGTACGTTAATTTGAAAGATTGAGTAAATATTCTTTTTTCTTGCCGATATGCAAAACAGGATTTACAAAAACTCGCTTACGATATACTCATCACACTTGATAATTCGGTTTTTGTTTTTTGGCGGGATCAACAGAATTGACAAAAATTTTTAACTTAGAAACACAATAATTTTGTTGCTATAAAGCAGAATTTTTGTGTCTTTTATTTGAAATCTGTAAAAATGAAAATCCAATTGTCAAGTGTGATGAATATATGAGCGGTATTTTAATGGAACTGCCATTTTGCCAAGCGTATCAGATCGCGGAACCGGTTGCCGAACAAAACTGCTGCCGGTTCAAAACCGCAATGCATCATACAATGTTCACAACGCGGATCATTGCCATGACCAATTCGTAACCAATCCGTCTGCTCCAAACATTCACGATATGTCGGATAATGTTTGTCGGTAATCAAATAGCAAGGTGATTTCCAACCCAAAATATTCCGCGTCGGATTCGCCCATGCCGCACAAGGTAAATATCGTTCACCACACAAAAAATCAGAATAAACCGGTGTTGTCGTTATTCGAAATTCACCCAACATCTTCCGAATCGCTTGAAATTTCATGTGTATTTCATTACGAGTCAGAAAAAAAGATTCATCATCAATCATTTCGTAACCATAACCAGGCGCAATCATCATCCCGTCAATATCAATACTTTTAAGTAATTGACCAAGTTCAACCAGTTCGGCAATTTCTGTTTTTTTGTACAGTGTTGTATTGGTGTAAACGTAAAATCCTGCTTTTTTAGCAACGGTAATTCCTTCAACAGCTTTTTCAAAAGCTCCTGATTTTTCAACAATGGCGTCGTGAGTTGTTTTCATTCCGTCAAGATGGATATTCCAGTACAGTTTTTTTTTGACTCGGCGATTTTGGCGTGAAAGTTGAATGAAATCATCGAGTTTATGTGTCAACAGTTGACCGTTTGTACACAAATAAATATGTTTTCCCAACCGTAACGTTTGATCCGTCAGTTCAATAATTTCCGAATAAAGAAGCGGTTCGCCGCCGCAAATACTGACAATAGGCGCACCACATTCCGTAACGGAATCGAGACATTCTTTAAGCGTGAGTTGTTTATTGACGGTTTCCGCGTATTCGCGTATTCGTCCACAACCGCTGCAATGTAAATTACAGGCGTGCAATGGTTCCAGCATCAAAACAAGCGGAAATTTTGCAGATGACCCAAATAATTTTTTCGACAACATATAAAAAGTCATACTGCGTGTGAGCGAAAGCGGAAATCTCATTGGTTTATTCGTTGTGCGGATTTATTCTGAAACCCGATAGTTTGTTATTTTCCGTTACGTACAAAAGTGTTACGACGGCTCAAATAGGTTGATAATGCGGCGTCTATTGGTGCGCCGGTGCGGAATAAAGCGTAATCACATTGTAATTTTGTACAGCCTTGTTTTACTTCTTCGAGGTAAATGTTCAAAGCGTCAAGATAACCCTGACGCAACATTCGCGGATCACAACGAATCTGAACAGGAAGTTCGAGACCTTCAAACCGTGTCGGACCGCCAAGCGTGAAATCAAGTTCCATATCATCCATGATGTGCAACACCAGAACATCATGACCGTAACTCCGTAAATACCGTAACCCGCGAAATAATCCCTCACGTTGTATCAATAAATCAGAAATCAGTACAATAAGTCCGTTTGCACGAACTGTTTCCGCCGCTATCCGTAACGCTTCCTGAAAATCCGGCTGTGAACCTTTAATATCATTAAGTAATTCGCTCAGTTCCATCAATCCGGAATTTTCATTTTTTTGTGTTTCGTTTTTTTGCGAATTGTTTTTCCGAACGTTGTTTTTCCATATTCCTGTTTTTTGTACATCTATTTTTGTATCAGGTGTTGAACGAAACATCCGGTCGGTAATCGCGGCAAGTTGCGACCATTTTATTTTGGGCGGTAAGACATTTTGTGTATCTTTATCAAACATAATACAACCAACCGCATCCAATTGCCGAATCGCCAAATAAGCCAGCGATACTGCAATTGTACAAGCATAATCATATTTGTTCATTGCCTGACTGCCGAATCTCATACTCTGCGATTTGTCAATCAATAACGTAACTCGCATATTCGTATCGACTTCATACTGTTTGACGTAAAGCCGATCTTGTTTTGCCCAAACCTTCCAGTCCACACTTCGCGGATCATCGCCGGGAACATATTGACGGTGTTGCCGAAATTCAACAGAATTACCGAAATGCCGTGATTTATGGGCTCCGCTCAGAAATCCCTCAACAACATGTTTTGCCCGCAAGTCAAGCCGTAATATTCGTTTCAATGTCTCTGGATGAAAATATTGATTGTCGGACATCGTATTTATAATTTGTTCAGTTTTTATAATTTGTTCAGTTTTTCGTAACGCATCCTTGGGAGATTCTATACTTTACCTTGCCGGCAATTGGCTGTTTTAACTTTTTACGTAGCTGTCTATTTTATTAACAGTTCGAATATTTTTCAAATAGTCCGCAGATTACACAGATTATTTTAAAAAGTTTATTGAAATGAAATAAAACCGTATCTTTAACCTGTTCTCTTTTCGTACGTTTTATTGTTTTTCTGTTTCATCATTCTCAAACAAAATAATCTCCAAAAATCTACAGACTAAATATTTACAAAAATCTGCGTAATCTGCGGACTAAATATTTACAAAAAATCTGCGTAATCTGCGGACTAAATATTTACAAAAATCTGCGTAATCTGCGGACTAAATATTTACAAAAAATCTGTGTAATCTGCGGACTAAAAATCTACAAATATCAATGTTTTCTGATGACTCTGTTGATAAAATAAACAGTTACCTCTTTACGTATCAAAATAAATTGCTTGAAATTGCGTCCTTTTTCTAAAACAGACTTTTTGTAAAAATTGGGCGTGGCGGTTTAACGGTGGCGTCAATCACCACTTCAACACGATTGATCGTTCCCTGTCCATCAAAAAAACCGATAATTTGCGCACGATAAACATCGCCTCCGGTCGTTAAACGTTTTGATAATTTTTTCATAGTCTCTTTGTCAACGATTTTTTCGGAAAGCAACCAAATAAGGTGTCGATATTTACCTTGCTTTTTTTCACCGGATTTGCCGCGCCGATTCACAATTTGCAAAACCGTTTGGCGGTCTAATTCCGGAACCGTTTCCAATACAATTGGTGGTGCTTCGTTGACATTGATTCGTCCCGAAACAACAATCTCCGAACTCGTCGAAGCAACATCAAGAAGAGTTAGGAATTTTTCTTCCCCAACCGAATCTTCAAGCGAAAACGGACTTTTTAATTCGTCATCAGTTTCCTTAATTACTGCATCCAACAAATCTATCGGATCATTAATGAAACCATTATTTTTCCGCCACGCAAGAATAAATTGACAACATTCCTCATTAAGTTTGGTGCGAAGTTGTTCTCCAAGAAATTCAAGATTGGCGTCATTGAGAAAGATTTTGGCATTGCCGGTTGGATCAACCAATTTTTCTGCACTAAGTGTTGTCAAAAGAAAACACCAAGGCAATGTTGTTTCGTTTATTCCTTTTGTTTCGGTAAAGTTCTCAAAAAAAGAAGAAGAATCTATTGCCAAAAATTCTGTTGGAGTTGCTCCGTTTAATCCGCCCGCATTCATTTCTCCTATTTCTTCACGTGTTTGAAACAATAAATCGTTTTGCGAATCAATCTTTTCCGTAACCTGTTTAAGATCATTTAGAGTGGCTCCGTAAAAAAAATGTTCATCGGTTCCGAAAAGCAAGGAACGAGTTACATCGCGGACAAGAAGGAGTTCTTCGAGTGTTACGGGAACAGCGTTACGCGGCCGGTATGCCACACCGGTTTGGGTGTAATAATCAAGTTCCGCACCGGAAGAACGGGGCGTTTTGTCGGCGTCAATCCAATCAAGAAGCGAATCTGCTATCGTTGGCGTCATACCAGGTAATTTCAAAAGAGCACGTGATCCTTGCCCCGGTGATTCTGTTTCCCATTCCAATACGGTACCAAGATGAAGCCGTGTCGATTCGTTGACCAAACCAAAACGAATTCCTTTGAGTTGTCCCTGCTCAATACAAGGTGAAAAAATTGTAAACCGTCCGGAACCACGACCCGAATGACCCCAATAACCCGGAATAACTTCAACTCCACAAAATTGTATCGGATTATCGTACAATCGATGAATATCTGAATATTCAACCGAATTTTGTTGAGAAAAATAAAAAGAATCCGATAATTCTGCTTCGAAAATTTGTGAGGATTCCGAAGAATTAAGTGTTTGCCCAATAAACTCGATACCCGACTGAACAAGTTGACTTGCCTGAATCTCATCACCGCGAAATATTGCCGCTTCATATTCTGTTGTCAACAGAGCGAGCAAAGACAACGAACCAACCGCAAGCATTGCAATAACAATACTCACAATAAACAAAATCATACCGCTTCGGAATTTTACTGAAACAATCATTTGTTAAACCATTTTTGAAAATTCCATTGAAATATTACCAAAAGTTTCATAAATAGGTATTCTTGACAAAATCAAAATTGAAAAGTCCGAGTCCTTTATTTTGAGTGATTAAATGGGGCAGAACTTTAATTCTAACACAATTACTATAAAAATCAATCCGACATTTCTATTATTGGGAGTATCCAAAGAAATAGCCGGTATCTTTTTTCACTGATAGACAACCTCAACCGAAAACAATCACCGATTCTTCGTCCGCAGATTTTCGCCGATTCTTTTTTGAGAATACGAAACAAAAAAATAACAAAACATACGAAAATTTTAGTTCAAACGTTTTTCGTGATATTTTGTTTTTTCGTCACGTTCATATTCTCAAAAAAAATAAAATAGAACGTTACTTTTGGTGATTTCCATTTGGGAGAAAATTTTTCAAGGGGCTTGACATATTTTTTGTTTTCGTGTAATATCTCAACATATTGATTTTATTTTTTTATTTTCAACATTTGGAGATCAAATTATATTTTGAAAAATAAGTTGCCCGAATTGTTTTTCGGGTGTTAAAAATCGAGTACGTCAACAAAACTGAATCGCTTCGGCGAATGGTAATGTTCTACAAGATCAACGGTTTTTCCGTGTAGAAGATTGCTGTAATATTACAAAGTTGCGTAACTCCCGATAAGGGAGTGCCGCGTGTAATATTATGGGTATAATTCAGCATTACATATTGAAACTGTAATGCACTACTTTGATCGGTGGGAATGAATCCCAATTCAGTTGCGTGTCGCTCCTGTCTAAGAGCGATATTCTGTTGCCGTTTCTCGGCGTTGCGTTTTTCCCACTTTGTAACTAAAACAGATTATGTGTTATGTAATCTGTTTAAATTTTCAATACATCTTTATTTTAAGGAGAATTAAGATGAAAATCAGATTTTTTCGCGGATTTACGTTAGTCGAATTACTTGTAGTGATTGCGATTATCGG
>JAITBS010000354.1 GCA_031283515.1 Planctomycetaceae bacterium | reverse complement strand
ACTTTATTGTTTTATTGTAATCTATCAGTGGAATTTTTGTAGTTACCCATAATAGGGGACTTCTAAAAACTCGTTTTTTATTAACCACAGAGAACACAGAGTTCACAGAGAGGATATTTGTAATATATCAGTGGAATTTTTGTTTTTTACGTTTATGGACTTCGTATGTTTTTTTCTTTCGCCCCAACGGGGCAATGTATTAGTTAATAGTTATGAGTGAATAGTGAATAGTGTCGCACGCGGATTATTACCAAAACGGTAATACTTCCGCTTGCGCAACTATTAACTATTCACTATCAACTATTCACTATTCACTAACCTTGGTGATTATTTGAAATCCCTGCCAGAAAAAGAGGATGGCGAATAGCAGCATTGCCGCACCGAGAACACGGTTGAGCCAGACAATCACTTTGAGATTCAGCGTGTGACGGACACTGCCAACCGCCAATGAAAGTCCCAATTTTACCGAAGTAATACTAATATAAAACGTTATAAGAAACGAAAACATTGTTGACCAACCATGGTGCAACCCCGAAACCGCCAAGGGTCCGCAAATCGTAATCCAATAAATGTACAAATTCGGATTAAAAAAATTCATCCCCACCGCCTTCAGTAACGAAACACGCACAATTTCACCCCGTTCATAGCGTGATTCTGTAACTGAAAAATTTTCATAACTAAGACCGCAAAGAATTAAAGCACCAATCATTGAAATAACCGCAATAACAATGGTTGCGTCAAAAGTCAGGTAATAGAGTAAAAAGATAACGATACAAATAACCGGTATGTCCGTTAATACCGGAACAAATGCGATTTTCATTCCGGCACGGGAACCATGTAATAACGATTCGGTTACAAGAAGAGTTGTTACCGGACCCGGCGAAATTCCGGCATGAATCCCCAATAAAATGCCCTTCCAAAGAAAGGAAAAATATTCCATGTCCATCTAGTTTCAAACCTGTAGTCAATAATGATTTTTTGTTGTATCAACTCTGAAAAACAGCCCACATTCCAGGCGACTCTTCAAGTTCAATTGTAATTGAATATTGTGTTGACGGATACTCAAAAGCAGAATCGTTTTCCAATGATTTTCGGTAAACTGTTGCAATATATTCTGCTAACGATTCTGTTGTTGTGTTTTTGATTGGCAAGGTTAATGTATCGCCTTGTGGAAACGACCAACTCAAAGGCGACATTGTTACCTTCACCAAATCCTCAATCAATACGATTTTAATGTACGGATGATCACGCGGTAATAACACTTTATGAGATAACATTTTGCAAATTCGTTGCAATGCATCAAAAGCGATCACAAAATCAACTACATAAGCACGATGATTCATTGGTCCTGCGATTTCCGCTCGGAGCCGGAAATTATGCCCATGAAGTGCTTCTACCTTTTCGGGATTGCCGAATGTAATAAAATGCGATGCGGAAAAATATAAAGAATCATTTTCAAATCGAACGGCGTATTTCATGGGAAAACATCAATACGGGTTAGAAAACCGGAATCTGTTGATAGTATGAACTGAATTGGTTTGAGTTTCTGTTGTTTTTTTGTACGTTTTTATTTTAGGGATTTTTGTTTTATCCTGTTTTATTTTTAGACGGTGTGTTTCGGCGGCGGAGTGCTTCATTGATATTTCGTCCGGAAAGTTGGTAAGCATAAGCCATAATTTCTGCTAAAGCAATTAGTTGTTCTGTTTCACGAACCGGTTGACCAATTTCGACTGTTTTAAACAATGCTTGAGCAAGAAGTTTCTTTTCAATAATTGGGATTCCCTGTTCCAGCGCAATTTTCCGAATTTGTTGTGCTAAAAAGTCCGCTCCCTTTGCAACAACAATAGGAACATCCATGATTTCCGGATCGAATTTTAGTGCGACGGCGTAATGGGTTGGGTTTGTTACAACAACATCGGCATCGGATGTTCCCTGAACTCCGCCGCGTTGTTTCATTGCCATTTCGCGTTGGATTTGCCGTCGTTTGCCGAGAACTTGCGGATCGCCGAGCATATTTTTCATTTCTTCACGCATTTCTTCGTTTGACATACGGATATCTTGTTCAAATTTCCATTTCTGATACATATAATCGAGAATGGCGATCAATACAAGAGCAACCGCAACCTTCAAGGCAATCATTAGCAATGTTTGAGCCAAATAAGCGGAGATTTGATTTTCATCATTTTCTGTCAGGTTGAGGATTGTACCAATTTCTCCGCGTACAGCATAGTAAGCAACCAACGCACAAATAGTAATTTTCACAATACCCATCACCAGCCGCATCACACTTTGCATGGAAAAAATTCGACCAAAACCTTTAATGGGGTCAAGTCGGGTAAAATCGAAACCGAGTTTATCCGGTAACCAAAGAAAACCAATTTGTACAAGATTGGCTAAAACCGCAACTGCAAGTAAGGCGAAAGAAAAAAATCCCAAAGGTTGCAGAAACGACAAAACCATTTTGTAAAACTCATTCATTACCGATTGGTTCAGTCCGTTTATGTCCTCATTTTCAGGGATAAGAAACAACGGCTCACTCAACATGACCCGTGAATAATTGACGAAATGTTCCGCAATCTGTTTACCAAGTGTCATCAGCCAAATGATTGCAACCAGGAGAACCAATGCTGCTGCTAAATCTTGACTTCGGGCAACCTGACCTTGTTCCCGTGCTTGGTCTCTTCGCCGTGGAGTTGCGTCATGCGTTTTGTCTCCGCCTTCGCCAGCCATAACATTTTTTCAATTTAAATAGTTCTACTAAATCGTTCTACTGAAATCGTTCCGACATCTCGTTCTTATCAATGCCAAGTATAACAAATCATGCCGCCGGAACAAAGAGCAATTTTTAGGTAATAGATTAGCGGTTCCTTTTTTATTTTGTTTTAAGCAATAGGATTTGGTTGACGGCAAATGGTACGAAAATCATTAAGGGTAACCATGCTCCAAGAATGGGCATATTTGCGTTTGCGCCGAGATATTGACATGATTTTTGAACCATAAGAAAAGTAATAATCACCAATCCGCTAATTCCCATTGCTTTGAAGACATTCCGGTCACCGCCTACCAGAATTGTCGGCAATCCCAGAAAAAGGAGTATTACATCGAGAAAGGGTTGTAAAATACGGCAGTGAATGATTGCATGAATCCGATTACCAACATCAAGACTATTATTTCGTGCGGCGTTGAAAAGTTCCCAAGTCGAAGCAAATTGTTGCCAGGCATTATTTGAGGCGAGATAATCAAACGGAACCTTACTCACTACAAAACAGCTGTTCTCCTCAACCCAATCCGAAGCATCCTGATGGGTAATCACGATTGCTTTTTCCTGAAACATCAATGAAGAGCCATTAAGAATTGCCGGAATTTCGATCAAATCGACCAGTAAAAAACCTGACGGGTGACCGTTTTTTTCCGAACGGTAAAACGCATTCTTTGCTTTAAGCCGTGTGGACTGTTTGGCGATTGGTTTAGGGATGACAAAAACCGGATTGCTGATTCTTAATTCTTTTCGATAAATCTGGTCGCCTAGAATACTGATGCCGGTTTCGTTATCAATAATGGCGTTGAGTCGAACTCCTCGATCTTTGGTGATTGTGTCTGCCTCCATTACCAACTCGTCAAGAAAATGCGGTAATACGGCTTCCCGAAGAACTGTTGAGACAATTGCGACAAAAATCACGGCAAAAATCAAGGGTCGAACAATTCGAAGCATCGAAATTCCTGCTGCCTGAATTGGAACCAATTCGTTATTGCGAATCATCATTGCCATGGCAATCATTGCCGAAACAAGACCCAATATCGAACTTAATGTCATCGCAATTGGAATTGATTGAAAAAGATAATACGTTCCAATCAAGCGAATTAGATTGTTTTGTTCTTTTCCTTTCTGAACCAAACTGTCAAAATGCGTAAAAAGATCAAACACAATAAAAATACCAATAATACAAATAAACCAAAAAATCAAATTGAAAAAAAAACTTTTCAAAAGATATCGATCTAAAATAGTCATCGTGATTCTCCGTGTCAAAATACAGAATAGCAGTGAACACCAACCGAATATTCCTAATTGATTAGTGAGTGTTTTGAATGCCTCGAAGTAAAAAGCAACGAATTATGCCAAAAATTCCAATTTTCCGCAAGAGAGAGTTTTTAGTTGATAGTTGATAGTGGATAGTGGATAGTGTCGCAAGCGAATTATTACCAAAACGGTAATACTCCGCATTGCGTTATTCTGCGTCCTGAAAGGACAACACAAGCCAGCCCTACCCAACGGGTAGGGTCAAAGTTGCCGCCCATAAAATCGCCCTGAAAGGGCAGGATATTAGT
>JAITBS010000349.1 GCA_031283515.1 Planctomycetaceae bacterium | reverse complement strand
ACTTTATTGTTTTATTGTAATCTATCAGTGGAATTTTTGTAGTTACCCATAATAGGGGACTTCTAAAAACTCGTTTTTTATTAACCACAGAGAACACAGAGTTCACAGAGAGGATATTTTTAAAAAATTAAATTTTGGTTTAAATCCATAATTTTTATTTTAATAAATTAAAATTATGTTTTGATTCAAATTAAAATTTTCTCTGTGTTCTCTGTGTTCTCTGTGGTTAAAAATTAATTTTTAGAGATTCCCAATAGGTAGTTCTTAAAGGGCAGTGGTTAGTTGATAGTTGAGAGTGGATAGTTGATAGTGTCGCAAGCGGAATTACTGCCGAAATGGTATTACTCCGCGTGCGAACTATCAACTATCCACTATCAACTACTCGCTTGACCTGCGGTTATGAAAATACCACACCTTCAGGGTTAAGAATAAGTAATAATTCCGCTTGCGATATTACTCGTTCCAACGAAATAATCGGGAGTATCGTTGTTGTTGTTGTAACTTTTTTGCGGTGAAAGGTTGTCTGTATTTTGATTATTTACCGAACAGTTACAAAAAATGAAGGGAATCATTCAAGGTGAATTGAGTTTTCCAATCATCTCTCCGATTTCCGAACGGCGTTTCAGTAACGGACGCGGATCTATTGTAAATTCGGATATTGATTTTTTTGTAATTGATTCGGGAACCGTCAGTAATTCTTCTGCTGTTTGACATTCTGTTGCGGAAAGTTTATTGCTGTTCCGTTTTAACAAATCGCGCAACAAATACAACATTTCATAATCTTCAACACCTTCCCGAATCATTTCCCAACGAATACTCGTAACAGGTTTTTCGAAGTTCGGTTTACCGTCATTCAAATTCGGTACGGCAGCCGAAAGCGGCGGATAAATGAAACGACCATCACCATTGCCCCATTTCAGTTTAGTACCGGACGGCGTTGAATAACCGCTCACATAACCCATCGGATCAAAATACGGATTTTGAAAACTATTCGGAAATGCCGAATGACTGTGCCAATAAGTTGATTCCCAGATTAACGTTCCAACAATGTTTCGTTGCCAGGTTTGCCAATGCCAAACCCGTAATTCTGTTGCAGGATGATCAATAAAAAGTGTACAGTAAGGAGCCTTCGGACCGGTACAAACATACCACCAAAACCGTGCGCCGTTTTCCATAAGTTTTTCGGCAATACCGGATTCAAAGGTATGATGCGCCGGACTGCACGGACACCAAATATTCATCGATGTTCCGGCTTTTTTTAACGTTTCGATAAATTCTTCGCTCGGCTGTTCTGTAATCATTCGGGCAAGTTTCGGTGCATACTTTTCAAGTTTCGCCGTACCACCGGCAACAAATTCGTAATCCTTCGGTGCCGGTTCATCAAACCAATAAACGTACGATTTATTGAGCCAACCTTTTTCTTCAAGATGTTTTTGTAACTTCCCAAGATAATCGGAAATCATCGCTTTGTACTCCGGCGTGTCTTCGCCGAAACCTTCAAGAGACGGCGGCGTTCGGTCATGAAACGTACCACTGCCAAGACCGGGAACTCCAATGTTGAAATTCGTAAAATGGAATTTGTCCAGAACACGACTCATTTCCGTATCAAACCGTGTAAAATCAAGTTCACAACGCGGCGGATTTTCTTTCGGTAACCATTTAATACCAATGTGATCATACGGAGTCGGTTTGTAAATACTGATTCGATGATCAGAAAAACTTTGCAAATACATTTCCGTTACATGGCGGCGGTCTTCGTCGGTTTTAGCGTTATGATATTGCGACGTCAACCACGGACTAAAACCGTAACCGGATTCAAGATGGTTTTCTTTCGGTAACGAAAAATTCCAAACGGAAACTGTAAACGGAATTTCAGCCTTTATCACTCCATCAACAGATTGAAGACAAAGCGAACCGGTATAATCACCGGAAACCACTTCCGGCGGAATTTTAACATTCACCCAAATCGGTTGATTTTTATTCGTTTCAATATCAATTGGTTTGTCCAACGGCGGAAGTGCATCGGGCCAATAATCAATAATTCCGGTTGCGTCCGTCGGCGAATGAACAAAATGATAATAAGCGTACAAAATTTCAATGTTTTCCTTTGGAATCGTTGTACCGTCAGAACTCTTTAATTCTGTTACTGTTCCGGTTAATCCGTTTATCGGTTTACCATTCGGTCGGACAACAACCTGAAAACCTTCAACATCGTTTTTCGCTGCGGAAATTCGTATCGGTTTTGCGGTTGTTTTATTCGGTGAAATCCGGTCGCGTGAAATTTTCCAATCGGCTTCGCTCCACCAAATGTCCGCTCGTTCCGAATCAGAAATTGCGTAACCGTAATCGCTTCGGTGTAACGGATGTGTTTTCGTTTTCAATGTGTAATCCCGATCATCAACAGAGAATTTTTGTTCGGTTTCTCCGGGTGTTGCGGAAATTTTGAGCGGAAATAATTCTTTTCCGACACGAATTTTGTTGTCCGCCGTCAAAACAATTTCGTCAGTTGGTTTGGTAATTGTTCCTGTAAATGTTGCTAAAAGTGTTTCTCCGACGGCGTTGATTTTTTGTACGTCTAATGAACCGCTTTGGGCAAGCGGTGCGTCAAAGTTGATAGAATCAACTTGAAAATTACTCTTTTCGAGACCGCGAATCCGCAAATATACTGTTTCAAGCGGAAACACCATTGGCGGAACAATAAATTCACGTGTTCCGGTTTTGTCAAGCCGACCAAGTTCCGTCCAACGTGTTTTGCCGTCTTTGCTGACTTCAACAACACCTTCACCGCCGTTGTGATAACAA